>DMUR01000099.1:0-1987 GCA_003476885.1 Chloroflexota bacterium | reverse complement strand
CCCGCCTCCATCTCCTTGACGAGTGCCGAGAGCGTCTTTGAGTCGAGGCCGGAGTTTGCGAGCTCCACGCCAAGCTCTGCGGCGCGGCTCCCGGTGTTCGCCTTCCCGCCGAGCTCTGAGACGACCAAGCGGCCACGATTCCCCACGAGTGCGGGATCAATGTGCTGATAGGCGCGCGGCGTCTTCACCTGTGCCGCGCCATGCACGCCACCCTTATGCGCAAACGCAGACCGCCCAACGTACGGCTGATGATCATCTGGAGCGAGGTTCGCGATCTCCGCTACTTCGTGCGAAAGCGTGGAGAGGTCGGCGAGTCGATCTGCCCCCGCCACCTTGTGCTCACTCTTGAGGGCGAGGTTCGCCATGAGGGAGACCATATTCGCGTTCCCCGCGCGCTCCCCGTATCCGTTGATGGTGGCCTGGACGTGGCGCACGCCGGCATCTACCGCGGCGAGTGCGTTCGCAACGGCGAGCTCGGCATCGTTATGTGAGTGGATCCCCCAGACCACGTCGCGGGCACCCTTGTCTGCCGCCAACTTCGCGCGCGCATCGCGCACGATCTCACTCATGCGGTTAGTCAGGGTTCCGCCGTTTGTGTCGCAGAGCACCAGCGTCGATGCACCCGCGTCGCGCGCCGCGCGCAGGGTATCCAGCGCATAGGCGGAATCGGCCTCATACCCGTCAAAGAAGTGCTCCGCGTCGTACACCAGCTCGCGCCCTCGCTCAGCAACATAGCCAATGCTCTCGGCGATCATGGCGAGGTTCTCTGCGCGCGTCGCCTCAATCACCTCATCCACGTGCAGTGTCCAGCTCTTCCCGAAGATGGTGACGATCGGCGTCTCTGCATCCAAGAGCGCATTCAGGTTCGGGTCGCTCTCTGGTCGATTTGACTTGTGGCGCGTGCTACCGAAGGCGGCGAGCTTGGCTCGCTCCCAGCGAATCTTCTTCGCCGCCGCGAAGAACTCGATGTCCTTCGGATTTGATCCTGGCCAGCCCCCTTCAATCGCTGGCATGCCGAACTCGTCGAGAGCACGCGCAATGCGGAGCTTGTCCTGGAGTGAGAGGACGAGGCCTTCACGCTGCGCACCGTCGCGCAGGGTGGTGTCGTAGAGGAGGACCGGCTCCTTTTCGCCGCCCACCGCACCGCTCATTGCGCGCCTCCCTTGACGTTCAGCACCTGCTCAACAATGAGGTCTGTTGCCTCACGCGTGCCAACAAGCGTCAGGCCGGCCGCCTTGAGCGCCGCAGCATCCGCGCCGCCTGCAAGATCGGCGGTTCGCGCACCCGCGCGCACGGCGGCGGCGACCGCCGCCTCAACGGCGAGCGCAGCATCGGCGTGACCGAGCGACTCGCGCAGCATCATTGCGCCGGAGAGGATCGTGCCGATCGGATTCGCCAGATTCTTCCCCGCAATGTCCGGTGCCGAACCGTGGATCGGCTCGTAGAGCCCGAAGGTGCCGTGTGCGGTGCGCTTGGTGCCGAGCGACGCCGAGGGGAGCATCCCAAGCGAACCAGCGAGAACCGCCGCTTCGTCGGAGAGGATGTCGCCGAAGAGGTTCTCGGTGACGATCACGTCGAGCGTTGCTGGCCAGGTGGCGAGGAGCATCGCTGTGGAGTCAACCAGACGGTGCTCCAGCTTCACGTCGGGATATTCGGCACCGACCTCAGTCACAACCTTGCGCCAGAGGCGGCTGGTGGCGAGGACGTTCGCCTTGTCGATGGATGCGAGGCGCTTACTGCGCGTGCGCGCGAGTTCAAAGGCGATCACCGCGATGCGGCGAATCTCATCTTCGTGATACGGGAGCGTGTCCACGGCGCGTCGACCGCTCGGCGTTACCTCTTCGCCAGACGGCTTGCCGAAGTAGAGGCCGCCAGTCAGTTCGCGCACCATCATGAGGTTGACGCCAACGAGTCGTTCCGACTTGAGTGGAGACGCGTCGTAAAGTTCTGGGAGGATGGTGACGGGGCGGAGGTTGGCGAAGAGTTC
>DMUR01000017.1 GCA_003476885.1 Chloroflexota bacterium | reverse complement strand
GCCGCAAAGACGAAGTCGCTCTCTTGTACGGGGAGTGGCGCGATGCTCCCAGTTCCGTCAAAGCCGATCCCAAAAAGCCCGCCGCTGGAAATCGCGTCGAGCGCTTGCGTGAGTTGATACTTCGGCCCTGCAGGGTCTGCATTCGGATCAATAAAGGCGACCAGTCGCTCCTTCTGATAATCCGCGATCAAGAAGGCCCAAGCAAACGGCACCGCCAGCACGCCGAGTGCGGCGAGCGCAGCAACCCAGCGCGTAGCCACACCGTAAAGAAGTAGCGCGCCGAAGAGTGCGGCGAGGATGATCACGGCGGTCCCTGCGTCTGGCTGCACCGCAACCAAGAGGAACGGTGCCGCAACAACGATCACAGCGAGGAGCGTTGCGTTCAGATCGTCTGGCTGTGCATTATCACGTGTCAGCACAGTGGCGAGCGCCACAAGCGTCAGGATCTTTGCAACCTCGCTCGACTGGATGGCGATCCCGAAGATCGCGATCGCGCGGGAGTTTCCCCCTGAGTCTTGACCGAAGATCAACGTTGCAACCAGCAGCAGTAGATTCGCTGCGTAAAGCGGCCATGCAAACGTGCGAATCCAACGCCAGTTGATCGCGGTGGTGACTGCAAAGGTGGCCAGCCCGAGGAGCGTCCAGATGATGGAGCGCAAGAAGATTGACGAGAGGCTCAACAGCTCTTGGTCGTAGCTCCGTGCATTGATCCACGCCATGCCGATTCCGGAGAGCATCAAGAGCAACATCCCAGAGGTTGCAAGCCAATCCATGCGACGGACGATGCTGCCGATCCAACTCGCCGCACCGAACGGCCCACGCGTGACCGAAGATCCGAGACTCATCGCCGCCTACTCGCCATAGTAGTTTCCGATCGACATTGCGCCTGGGATCCTATAGTCGCGCGGGAAGTCATACTGCAGCTGCAAGTACCGCTTGAGCACCTCAATGGCTGCGTTGGAGGCGGTGTTTGATCCGTGCATGAAGACCACATAGGCGAAGTCGGCGTCGGTGCGGCTCCAATCATTCGTTGGGGCCACAAAGCCTGAGATCCAGTGGTGGTACGGGAGTCGGCCCTGCTTATCACGCACGCCGTACTCTGCCGTCCCCGTCTTCCCGGTGAGAAAGAGGGGGATCTGCCCGAGATTCTTTGTCATGAACTCATTCGTCACCACAAGTCGCGACGCCCGACGCATCTCAGTCATGGTGCTGTTTCGCATCTCAACGCTCGCTGCAGCAACAGGCGCCGCGGTCTCAGCAAGCGTCCCGTCGGGTTCGCGAATCTCAAGGACGACATGCGGCTTCCAGAGTGTCCCACCGTTTGCGAGCGCTGAAAAAGAGTTCAGAACCTGCAGCGGCGTGGCGAGGTCATACCCCTGCCCGAGCGCCGATTGCAGCACTTCACCGTCATATAGGGTGCGTCTGATCGCACTTCGCGCCCAGTCTTGATCTGGAACCAGCCCGCCAATCTCGTTCGGCAGATCAATGCCAGTTGGACGTCCGAAGCCCCACGCTCGTCCGCAGTCGGCGAGCCGATCGATCTTCAGACGTTGCGCAAGCTGATAGGTCACAACCGCCGAGCTATACGAGAAGCCTTGCGCTGGGGTGAGCCTGCGGCCAAATCCGGCACGATTCCATTCGTAGAACTTCTGATCGCCAACTTCTAGGTATGGAAGGGAGGCGAGCGTCTCCTCTTCCCGAACAACACCTTCGTCAAGCGCACACGAGAAGGTCACCAGCTTGTACGTGCTCCCTGGCGGAAAGTGGGATCCGGTTGCATGGTTCAGCAGTGGAGCATTCTTGTTGTCAAGGTATTTCTGGTACTGCTCCGTGGTGATGCCCGCCGAGAAGAGATTGTTGTCATAGGTGGGGAGTGATGCCATTGCAATAATCTGGCCGTTCTGTGGGTTCATGCTCGTCACTACACCCTGCTTGTTTCCCGCTGCCTTCACTCCCCAGCTAAGCGCATCAAACGCCCGCTGCTGCGCCTCAGCATCAATCGTCAACACCACACTCTTTCCAGCAACTGGAAGTTTAGTGACGCCAAGTTCACGGATCTCTCGCCCCTGGACATCAATTTCAATTTGGCGAATGCCCGGCGTGCCGCGCAGCACCTCTTCATAACTCTGCTCCACACCTGCGCGACCGATGTAATCAAGTTCATTGTATCCCGCTGCAGAGAGTGCGCTTAGCTCAAGGGCATCAATGCGGCCAACGTAGCCCACAACTTGACTCGTTAGCTCTCCGAGTGGGTATGCACGTCGTGCTTCAAAGAGCGTCTCAACGCCCGGTAGTGCGGCGCGCTCCTCTTCAATGAATCGTGTGATGCGCTCATCAACGACGCTTGCAATGCGCACAGGTTCCCAAATAGATCCAGTGGCGCGATCAAGTGTCATGGTGATTCGCACTGGATCAATATTGAGGATCTCTGCAAGACGCTTCACCACGCCTGGTCGAATCGTGAGCGGTAAATCTCCTGGTCGAATCTGCACAGCGTACGTTGCAATATTTTCTGCAAGGACGCGACCTGCGCGATCAAGGATCAGCCCGCGTGGTGGTGCAATGATCTCTTCAATGATGCGGTTACCGTCGCTCAGTGTCGTGATACTGCGTGTCGCTGCGCCGTCACCGCTCGCTTGCACCGTAACGAGTCGCACACTGAGGAGTCCGCCAATCAACGCAGTAAGGACAACGGCGGAGATGTAGCGAAGTGGTCGACGAATTACGTGAGTGCTGCTCATGTGTTATCCGAGTCGATCATCGAGCGGCCGCTCTCGCAGTTGCGCGTCTCGGCGTCGCGCGCCAATGAACGCTGCAAGGATGAGCAGCGCAACATTTAGCAGGAGTCGAAGTGGCTCTTCCTCGCCGCGTGCCCCTCCGGACTCACCCAGCAGCCCTCCGGCAAGGGCGAGGAACAGCTCTGCGGCAGCGAAACCGACGAGCCCGGCAGCGCTTCTCCTCACCCACCCGGGCGCGGCACTACCGCGGACGTTAGCCGCGACGAGTGTGGCGGCAATCAGCGCAGCAGACGTGAGGCCGAGGGGTCGCCAGAGGAGGGTGTCAATCAAGAGTCCCCCGATCAGACCTGCGGCGATGAGGACTGGGCGGCGTCTCGGCGTGCTGTAAAGAAGGGTGAGGAGTAGCGGGAGGCTGATCCATCGGTCAAGGCCAACCTCTGGAAAGAGGCGTGCCTGAACCAGCGCGCTCGTGATGAGCACGACGAAGAGGAGCGTGCTGCGGTTTACCATGGGGTGAGGATACTCCTGTTCCACGTGAAACGCGCCGCTGGGCTGAGTGAGCCCCTCCTGCTACACTCAACCTGTGGGAGAGGTCATAGAACCAAGGAACCTCGGCCGTGCGCAGGTCATTGTCTGTGCCAACCAGAAGGGTGGTGTGGGGAAGACCACCACCGTGCTCAATCTTGCCGCGGAGCTCGCCCACGCAGGGCACAAAGTCCTTGTCGTCGACCTTGACCCCCAGCGCAACCTCACCAGTGGCCTCGGCTTTGTTACACCGCAAGGTGCCCCAACCGCCTACGACCTCCTCCTTGGGCGCCGTCCAGCTCACGAGCTGGCCCAGCCGACCTCCATCCCGAACCTCAGCCTCATTCCAGGGTCCGCCGACCTCGCGGGGATTGACGTTGAGCTCGCGGCAGGAGATGAGACCGGGGAGCGCCAACTTGCTGCGGGCCTGCGACTGGCTGGCGAGGCGGAAGTTGTGCTCGTGGACACCCCTCCGTCCCTCGGTTTAGTAACAATCAGCGCCTTTGCGGTGGCAGATTCGGTGCTCGTCCCCGTGCAGTGCGAATACTACGCGCTCGAAGGCCTCTCCCAGTTGATGGCAACGATCCGCCTTGTCCGTGATCGCCTCAACCCGGATCTAGAGGTCAACGGCTTCCTACTCACTATGCTTGACCCACGCACCAAGCTCGGCGGAGATGTGGTGCGAGAGGTGGAGAGTCACTTTGGGGAGCTCGTCTACCGCGCTCGAGTGCCCCGCTCCGTGCGCCTCGCCGAGGCGCCGAGCCATGGCATTTCAATTCGGAGCTACGCACCAGGGAGTTCCGGCGCAGAGTCGTATGCTCAGGCGGCAAGCGAGTTCGCAACCCGCGTCTTTGGGAGTGCGGCGTGAGGAGCAGGGGGGTTTGACCGTGGTGAAGAAGGCAAGCGGACTTGGGCGAGGCCTCGGGGCGCTCATTCCAGAGGCGGCGAGCGCTGCGGGTGCCGTCCGTGCGGGCGCGCTCGAAATCCCGATCAGCAAGATCAAGGCGAACGCCTATCAGCCACGAAGCACCTTTAACCAAACGGAGCTTGAACAGCTCGCCGAGAGTATCCGGGAGCACGGCGTTATCCAGCCGATCCTCGTCGAGGAGGGGGCAAACGGCTTCACGTTGATCGCGGGTGAGCGTCGCCTTCGAGCATCGAAGATCGCTGGCCGCACCACAATCCCTGCGGTCGTACGCACAGTGGACAATCAGTCACGCCTTGAACTCGCGTTGATTGAGAATGTTCAGCGCAGCGATCTCTCCCCAATCGAAACCGCGCAGGCATACCGCCGCCTTGCGGACGAATTCGGCATGACGCAAGAGCAGATCGCCACTGTTGCAGGGAAGGCGCGGGCCACCGTCGCGAACACCATGCGCCTCCTTGACCTCACCGCTGGCGTCCAAGAGGAGGTTACGGCAGGTCGTCTGAGTGAAGGGCACGCCCGAGCGCTCGTTGGCCTCCCTGAAAGTGAGCAGGCGTGGCTCGCGCGTAGTTTCGTGCGCGATGGCGTGACTGTGCGAGGTGCTGAGGCGGCCGCTTCAACCATTCGAGAAGCGGGGCGCGGTACAATCAGCACGAAGAAAACGCATGGAACTGCATCAAGTGGCGAGCTTGCGGCGGTCCAACGCGGACTTGAACAGGCACTCGGGACACCAGTGCGGATCAAGCCTGCGGGGGTCGGGGGTCAGATCGTCATTGAGTACTACTCGGCGGAAGAACTCGCAAGACTTGTCGACCAAATCAAGGGGGAAAAGTAGTGGCGGGTAAGAAAAGCGGTACCGAAACCGCAAAAAAGGTGGATAAACCCAGTTCT
>DMUR01000084.1 GCA_003476885.1 Chloroflexota bacterium | reverse complement strand
CGAGCTGCGGATCGTAGCCAGCCTCAACCAGCGTCTCCCACGCGCTCTTCACGAGCTGCGCCGTACCGCCGCAGAGCACCGCCTGCTCACCGAATAGGTCGCTCTCCGTCTCATCCTTGAAGGTTGTCTCCATGATCCCCGCGCGGGTGCACCCGAGTCCGTTTGCGTACGCCATCACGCGCGCGCGAGCGGTCCCCGTTGCGTCCTGATGCACCGCAAAGAGTGCTGGGACGCCGCCGCCGGAGACATAGACAGAGCGGACAAGGTGCCCTGGACCCTTCGGTGCAACCATGCCAACGTCAATTCCTTCCGCCGGCGTGATGCGCTTGAAATGAATGTTGAACCCGTGCGCAAAGAGGAGGAGTGCGCCTGGCTTGATGTTCGGCGCAATCTCCGCCTCGTACGCCTTCTTCTGTGCCGTGTCTGGAACAGCGATCATGATCACATCGGCGCGCTTCGCCGCCTCAGCGGCGGTCATCACCTCAAAGCCGTCCGCCTCTGCAACGGCGCGGCTCTTTGAGCCTTCGGCGAGTGCCACGATCACGTTGAGTCCCGACTCCTTCAGGTTCTTCGCATGCGCGTGGCCCTGGCTCCCATAGCCCACGACCGCAATCTGCTGCTTCTCAATGCTCGTGAACGGTGCCTCGGCGCTGTAATACATCTTGAAACTCATCGCTTCACCTGCTCCTCAATTGACCCGCTGCCGCGGGACATCACTACTGAGCCGGTTCGCACCAGCTCCTTGATTCCGAACTCCCGAAGGAGTTCGACCACACGGTCCACCTCGCTGGGCTCACCGACGATCTCCACGATCACCGCGTCGTCGCTCAGATCCACCACGCGGCCACGATGCATCTCGGCGATGCTCACGACCTCAGGACGGCTCTTGCCAGTCACGCGGACCTTGATCAGGGCCAGTTCGTGCTCGACGATCGCCTCGTCGGTCACGTCCTGCACCTTGAGGACATCAATCAACTTGTAGAGCTGCTTCGTCGCCTGCTCCACGTGCACCTCGTCACCAACGATCGTCAGCGTCATGCGCGACGTGTCGCTCCGCTCGGTCGCGGAGACGGCGAGTGACTCAATGTTGAAGTTGCGGGCGCGCATCAGGCTCGCCACACGATTCAACACACCGGGACGGTTGTTAACGATCGCCACAATCAGGTGGCGGCGCTCATCGCCTGATCCTGGGAGTGCTCGTGCGGGCGCCGCGCCTGCCGCGCTATTCGGTGCGCCGCTCACTCGGCGCCACCCTTGGGTGCGTTCGGATCGGTTGGATCAAGGCGTGGGCCGCTCGCCCCTTCGGTGACATCCTCTCCGTCATCACCCCACTTATCAATGAGATCCGAGAGGCCCTTCCCCGCCGGCATCATTGGGTAGACGTTCTGCCGCTCTGCAATCTCGAACCAGATCAGCGCAGGGCCATCCACGGCGAGTGCACCCGCAACCGCGGCATCCACCTCTTCGGGCTTCGCAACCTTCCATGCGGGGAGCCCGTACGCTTCGCAGAGCTTCAGATAGTCGGGTCCGGCGAGTTGTTCAGAGTGGTAATTACCGGCGTAGACGATCTCCTGCCACTGGCGGATCATGCCGAGTTTCTTGTTGTCCATCAGCGCAATCTTCACGGGGATGCGCTCTTGCACAATGGTTGCCAGCTCTTGCAGTGTCATCTGGAAACCGCCGTCACCAGCGATCGCCCACGAGGTCTTCTCTGGCGTGCCGATCGCCGCACCCATTGCGGCGGGGAGGGCGAAGCCCATCGTGCCGAGGCCACCCGATGAGAGGTGCGAATTTGCACGCTTGAAGCCACCGTATCGCGCCACCCACATCTGGTTCTGGCCCACATCTGCAGTCAGGTTTGCGTCGTAGCCGGACCCTGCAGCAATGCGCTCCACCACAAAGTCGGCGGAGAGAACGCCATCACGCCAGCCGCCAGAGCCGTGCCAGGCGGAGCTCTCGCTCTCCTTTCGCCAGGTGGCGAGTTCGGTGAAATATGTGGCGCGTGCGGCGGGATCAACTCGCTCCGTCATCGGGAGGAGCGCTTCGAGCACGCGCTTTGCGTCACCCACGATCGGAATGTCCGCAACCACGTTCTTGCCAATCTCGGCGGGATCAATATCAATGTGCACGATCTTTGCGGAAGGGGCGAAGGTGCGCACATTTCCAGTGACGCGATCGTCATAGCGCATGCCAATCCCAATGAGTAGATCAGACGACTGGATGGCGCGGTTCACATGCTTCCATCCGTGCATCCCCATGTACCCGTATGCGAGTGGATCGCTCTCATCCACCACGCCAATGCCAAGCAGCGTCCAAGCAATTGGAATCTGCGCCTGGCGCGCAAGTTCGAGCAGTTCGCGCTCTCCGTGTGCAATGAGCACGCCGTGTCCGGCGAGGATAAGTGGTCGCTTGGCAGCAGCGATCGCGTCGGCGAGCAGTTTGATCTGCCGCGCATTTCCATCCATCTTCGGACGATATCCAGGGAGGCCAGCCTCCACCTCTTCTTGCGTTGGGTGCGGCGCACTCGTCTCGCCCATCAGCGCATCTTTCGTAATGTCCACATGCACGGGACCAGGTCGTCCACTGCGCGCAATATGGAAGGCCTCTGCAATGACGTGCGGGATCTCATCTGCGCTACGCACGAGATAGTTGTGCTTAGTCATTGGGAGCGTGATCCCCGTGATGTCAATCTCCTGGAAGGCGTCTTTCCCAAGCAAGACGCCGGGAACGTTGCCGGTGATCGCGACCACGGGAACGGAGTCGAGCATGGAGGTGCCGATCCCCGTCACAAGATTTGTCGCACCAGGACCCGACGTTCCAAGACAGACGCCGACCTTCCCCGATGCGCGCGCGTATCCATCCGCGGCATGCGCCGCAGCCTGTTCGTGTCGGACGAGAATGTGACGCAGGCCAGGGTGGTCAACGAGCACGTCATAGAGGGGAAGGATCACGCCGCCCGGATACCCCCAGATGGAAGTGCTCCCCTGAAGAAGGAGTGCTTCGCAGAGTGCATCGGCGCCAATGCGTGGGCGTGGCCCACCACGACGCTCAATGCGCGCATCACGAAGCATCTCTTTGCGCGCGCGCTCAGAGGCGAGTGCCGCGCTTGATCCCGCGCCTGGCACGTGCTTCGCTTGCGTCATCTCAACTCCTCTCTACGAACACGAAACCCCCGCCTCTCTGGCGGGGGTTCTGGGTTTCCTTCGGTGCGTTTTTCGCGCTACCCGTTGGTCTCCTCAGCCCCGCCTGGGCTGAATAAGGAGCTCGACGAGCGTAATCTCGCTGCCGAGCACCAGATCAAGGCGTACGAAACCGGCGCCTGCAGGTGTAACCGTGAGTGCGCGGTTCGTCTTCATTAGATGTGCAGCCTACCAGAGGGGTGTGCGGTGAGGCTAGTACGCGCCTCCGCCGGCTACAGAGAGGGCGGCGTGAAGACGCTCGCCGATCGCGCTGGCGCTGCGTGGGTCCGCCCCAGCGAGGAGCCGCTCCCCCACGCCGAACCCAGCGGCCCCCGCGGCCACGAGGGCAGGGATCTCATCGAGCGACACGTTGGTGGGGATGATCCGCGAGGAGGGCTTCGTCGCAAGGTGGGAGCGAAGGAAGGCAGGAGCGTTGATCGCCAGCGCGGGGAAGAGCTTCACCTGCGTCGCCCCCGAACGTTCTGCGAGTGCGATCTCCGTGGGGGTAAAGGCGCCGGGGAGCCAATCGACGCCCGCCGCAGCGCACGTGCTTCCCGTGGCCGGATCTGTGATCGGCGAAACGACGATCCGGGCGCCTGCGTCGCAGGCTCGCTGAGCGGTCCTCGCGTCGAATACGGTCCCCACGCCAACAGCAAGCTGCGGATGTGAGCTGGCAAGCCGAGCGATCGCGTCAAATGCCGCTCGCTCCGAGCCTTCCCCGCGAAGCAGCAACTCGAGCGCTAGAACTCCATGTTCAATGCACGCGTCGGCCCACGCGTTGACCACACCGCTCTCCAAGGGACTGATTGCTGGGAGTAGTCGGGTTTGCGCGAGGACGGCCAGCGGGTTAGGGGTGCGTGGTGCAGTAGTCATGGTGGGATTCTCGCACGCCCCTGCCTCGCTGTGGCGCCGCGCCGCTCTGGTACGCTCGCCGCATGGCGAAGACAATCGTCCAGAAGATCTGGGATCAGCATGTGGTGAGCCAAGACGAGGGGGCGCCCGCCATCCTCGCGATCGACCTGCACCTGATCCACGAGGTGACCAGCCCGCAGGCGTTCACCGGCCTCCGGACGCGCGGCCTGACGGTGCGTCGTCCAGACAAAACAGTCGCTACCGCCGACCACTCCATCCCCACCACACCACGCAACCTGCCGATCGCCGACGAGATGGCTGCGGCACAGGTGAAGCAGCTTGAGACGAACTGCAACGAGTTCGGCATCCCGCTCCACGGCTGGGAGTCGCCGAATCAAGGGATCGTCCACGTCATTGGGCCAGAGCTCGGCCTCACCCAGCCTGGCGCAACGATCGTCTGCGGCGACTCGCACACCGCCACGCACGGTGCATTTGGTGCGCTTGCGTTTGGAATCGGCACGAGCGAAGTGGAGATGGTGCTCGCCACACAGTGTCTGCTCCAGCGCACGCCAAAGACGTATCTCGTCCGCGTTGA
>DMUR01000111.1:3552-4069 GCA_003476885.1 Chloroflexota bacterium | reverse complement strand
GGGACTGGCGATTCGGTGAGCGTTGCGCCACCAAGGATGGAGCGTCGCTCTAGGACGAGGGTGTTGAGTCCGGCCTTCGCGAGGTATGCGGCGGTGGTGAGTCCGTTGTGGCCGCCGCCGATGACGATCGCGTTGTACCGTTCCGCCACTGACCCTCCAAGACTCGCCCCAAATCGCTAGGATGCGGGTGCGGGCAATGGTACCGCCAAGAGAGAGTTCAGGAGAGGGGGAGTCGCATGACGCTTGAAACGCCGTTCCACCCTCGTACCGCTGAACTGAATCAGGCTCGCCGCTGGCGTAAGTGGTCCGGCTTCTTCATCGCCGACTCCTATTTCCCAGCGCACGATTTGGAATACCATGCGATCCGCTTCTCCGCCGCACTCTTTGATGTCACTCCGATGTGCAAGTACCGCGTCAGCGGCCCAGATGCGGCGAAGTTGGTGAATCGCGTCATCACGCGACGCGTGGATCGCATCAAGCCGATGCGCGCCATCTACACCCCGTGGTGCGATCACGA
>DMUR01000111.1:3138-3493 GCA_003476885.1 Chloroflexota bacterium | reverse complement strand
GCGCTCCTTGCGGATGGCTCCTACTTCTGGACCGCCGCAGAGCCACAGCACGGTTGGCTCGAAGCGGCGAGTGAAGGGCTGAACGTCACGATTGAAGACGTCACCGAGCGCATCTGTGCCCTCTCACTGCAGGGGCCATGCTCGCGCGACGTGCTCTCCAGTGCGGTCGGTCGTGACATGTCTGATCTGCCGTTCTTCGGTCGCGCAGACGTCACCATTGGTGGCGTCCCCGTGGGCGTCTCGCGGACTGGATACTCGGGAGACCTTGGCTTCGAACTCTTTATGCCGTTCGAATCGGCGCTCCCCGTCTGGGACGCGCTGATCAAGGCGGGCGAGAACTACACGCTGCGCGTCG
>DMUR01000111.1:2758-3006 GCA_003476885.1 Chloroflexota bacterium | reverse complement strand
CCATACGAGATTGGGATGGATCGACTCGTTGACCTTGATAAGCCCGCCTTCATTGGGAAGCGCGCACTGATGGATGAGGTCGCCGCAGGTGGTCCCGCAAACCGACTCGTCGGTCTTGAGCTTGACCTGAACGTCTTTGAAGACGCCTACCTTGATCTCGGCTACCCGATTGAGCATCCACTCCGCGCATGGCGCCACGTCACTCCACTCACGCGCAAGGGCGAAACGATTGGCCGCGCAACGAGCGG
>DMUR01000111.1:224-2716 GCA_003476885.1 Chloroflexota bacterium | reverse complement strand
GGCAGCACGGTGAGCATTGAGTGGCAGATTGAGGAGACGCGTCAGCAGATCCCTGCCACGGTGGTGCCGCTCCCCTTCTTGGACCTCCCACGCAAGCGGAGCTAGAGTCGCGCCGCTCGCTCCACGGGAATCCCCCACGCGTCGGCTACACGTGCCGCGGTGAGCACCTCGCTCGGGGCGCCATCACCAACGATCTGACCACCCTTCATCACGATCACGCGCGGGAAGAGATCGCGCACCATATCGAGTTCGTGAAAGATTGCCACCACCGTACGCGCGCGATCCGCGAGTGCAACCAAGAGGTCTGCAATCTCCACGCGATGCTTCAGGTCAAGGTGAACGGTCGGCTCATCAAGCGCGAGGATCGGTGTCTCCTGTGCAAGTCCGAGTGCGATCGCAATCAACTGTCGCTCACCCGCACTCAGCGTGCGCACATCACGCGCCGCAAGGTGTGACGCCCCGACGCGCGCAAGCGCCGCCGCCGCTCGCTCGCGATCGTGTGCGGTTGGTCCGCCCGGCCCCGTTCCATGCGGCAGGCGTCCGAGCGCCACCAGTTCGTCCGCACGCGTCGCAAAGGGGAGGGCAAGATCTGCGCCAACCACAGCAATGGAGCGCGCGATGGTGGCGCGGCTCAGCGTGCTGATCGGCTCGGTGCAAAGGATCACCTCGCCTGAAGCCACGGGGAGTGTGCCGCTCAACGCGCGTAGCAGCGACGTCTTCCCTGCGCCGTTCGCGCCAACAATCGCCACACGCTCCGCGACGCCAATCTTGAGGTTGATGTTCCGGAGGATCTCTACGTCGTTGATCGTCACACGCACATCGCGTGCACCGAGCAGTTCATACGACGCATCTGGCGTCATGGCGGGCTGATCGTGCGCGTCGAGAGCGCGCTCGCGATCGCTCACAGTGCGTACCCCGCTCTACTTCGATGCAACAGCCAGAGGAGGAACGGCGCGCCGATCAGGGCGGTGATCACACCCACGGGGATACCGATCGTGCGCGCGACGCTATCTGCAACGAGAAGGAGGAGCGCGCCACCGATCGCCGAGAGTGGAAGGACGGCGCGCGGGTCTGGGCCAACGGCGAGTCGAATCAAGTGCGGGACGACCAGGCCAACGAAGCCGATCAGCCCAGCGAGTGCAACGGCGGCGGCGGTTGCGAGTGAGGCGAGCGCCACGCTGATGCGGCGTTCACGACGCACCTCTACGCCGAGGTGCATCGCCCCCTCATCACCGAGCAGCAGTGCGGCGAGTGGTCGACCGCGGAGCGCGAGGAGTGTAGTCGCAAGGATCAGCGGAAGAGCCGCGGCGGCGAGTCGTGGCCAGGTTGCGCCATCAAGTCCGCCGAGCAGGAAGGAGAAGATCGCGCGCAGGTTTGCGCCGCTCATCAACATCACGAGCGAGAGTGCGGCGGCGAGCAGTGACGCGACCGCATAGCCCACGAGCAAGACGCTCGCAATGCGCTCTTCGCCGCTCCCAATCCCCGCAACGCGCCAGACGAGCCCAACTGCAGCGAGCGCTCCTGCGAATGCGGCGAGCTGCACGCCGCCAAGCTCCCACGCCACGCCGCTGATCGGCAGCAGGATTGCGACCGCCGCGCCGAGTGCCGCACCACTGCTTGTCCCCAGCACATACGGATCGGCGAGTGGATTGCGAAGGAGAGACTGAAAGACTCCACCCGCAACGGCGAGCGCAGCGCCAACGAGGATTGCGGCGAGAATGCGCGGCAGGCGCAACTCCGTCACGATCGCAGTGAAGCCTGGGCTGGCGGCAGAGTCAGCGCCGACGCCGATCTGTTGCAGCAAGATGCCGACCACCTCCGTTGGCGGAATGGCAACGGAGCCGACGCCGATCGCAGCGATCGCCACAGCAGCAAGGAGCAGCGCTCCTGCCGTGAACAGCGTTCGAACGCGCGTGGTTGAGCGCACGCTACGGGAGGACGATCTCTGGGTTGATCGCGCGGATCAGCGCGGCGAGCGCTTCTGCGAGACGCGGACCGGGCGTGGTAACTAGGTCACCGTCAATCGGCCGCACATCACCGTTGATCACAGCGGGGATGCTCGACCATCCTGGTCGCGCCGCCACCGCCTCCGCCGTCACGCCATACGCGGCGTCACCAAGCAGGATCACCGCTGGCGCCGCGGCGATCAGCGTCTCCAGTGAGATCTCATAGACGCCAGGCGTCCCACTTGAGACGAGGCTCCCGCCAGCGAGTGCCACAAGCTCCGCCGCATAGTCGTCTGGCGCGAGGCCGTAGATGGCGGAGGTTGCGTCGATCTCGTAGAAGACGCTCACGCTCGACGCCTGATCAATCAGCGACACGAGTGCCGTGATCTCGCTCTCAATATCTGCCGTGAGGTCGGCCGCGAGCAGCGTTCGTCCAGTGGCGTCACCGATCAACTGCATGGTGCCGAGCACACCAGAGACGCTCGTTGGATTCAACGTGACGAGCGTCAGGTTCGCCGCACGCATCGCCGTGATCGCATCCTCTGG
>DMUR01000111.1:0-181 GCA_003476885.1 Chloroflexota bacterium | reverse complement strand
GGTGCCGCAACAAAGACCAGGTCTGGCTCCAACGCCACGATCGCCTCTACGTCCACACCGGTGTAGCTGGCAACTGTTGGCGTTGCGACGAGTGCCGCAGGGGTGCAGGTGCACTCCGCGATTGCAACCACGCGATCCGCAAGATCCAGGGCCACGAGTGTCTCCACACTCGCAGGCGTCA
>DMUR01000079.1:6824-7016 GCA_003476885.1 Chloroflexota bacterium | reverse complement strand
TCGGCGCGGCTCTGGATGCGCTGCATCACTCCATCAGCGCGAGTGCGGCGCGAAGCTCATCACTCGCGGGGATGCTCTGCGCGCTCGTTGGAAAGGCTCCTGTCGCAACATCGGCACGCCACTTCGTCAGTCCAGCCAGTGCCTGGTCGCGCAGCGAGGCGTATCCACCAGCGTGACGTGGCGGTGGACCTG
>DMUR01000079.1:0-6721 GCA_003476885.1 Chloroflexota bacterium | reverse complement strand
GGAATGGTGAGCCGCTGCGTGATGAGTGCGGCGAGTTCGGCGGGTACCAGTTCAATGACGATCGCCGCGGCGCCAGCCGCCTGCAGCGCGAGCGCATCGGCGAGAAGCTGTTCCGCTGCGGCGGGCTCTTTCCCCTGGGCGCGTGCGCGATCTTGCTGCAGCGCCGACTGCGGGGTGAAACCGATATGCCCAATGACGGGGACGCCGCTCCCCACGAGTGCTCGCACGATCGGCGCCATCTCTGCACCCCCCTCAAGCTTCACGGCGCCCGCGCCAGCGTCACGCAAGAAGGCACTCGCGTTCGTTGCTGCGGTCGTGACGTCGACGTAGGAGAGGAAGGGCATGTCGGCAATCACCAAGGACGTACGACTTGAACGAACAACCGCCGCAACGTGGTGGAGCATCTCGCTCATCCCAACGCGCACGGTGCTCTCATGGCCGAGTGCAACCTGCGCGAGTGAGTCGCCCACGAGGATTGCGGGGATCTCCGCCGCCTCAGCGAGCTCAGCGGTCGCCCGATCGTAGGCGGTCAACACCGCGAATCGCTGGCCCGCGTCTCGGAACCCTTGCAGCGTTGCGACGCTGCTACGCCGCACCGCACCCTGCGCGTTCATCCGCGCGTTGTCTTACTCAGGAGTCGCACCGCCTGATCAAGGATTCCGTCGGCAACCACACGCTTTGGTGCTGGGCCAATTCGCTGCGTGCTCCCATCCACGTGCAGGATCTCGACCGCGTTCTCCGCGCTCTCAAAACCGATCCCTGGCGCACTCACATCATTCGCAACGATGCAATCAAGGTCCTTCGCGGTGAGCTTCTCTGCCGCGCGCTTCGTTGCGCCGCTCTCTGCGGAGAAGCCGATCAGTTTGGTTGCTCGCTTCGCACGTGGCCCGAGCGCGGCGGCGATCGCAGCAAGGAGGTCAGGGGTCGGTTCAAGGTGAAGGGTGAGCGCACCATCACGACGCAGCTTCTCCTTGCTCGGCCCACCAGCCATCCGGAAGTCAGAGACGGCTGCGGCGGCAATGAAGAGATCCGCGGGGGTCGCCGCTGCGCCGGCAGGCGGCGGCAGGAGTGTGCGCTCAAGTGCAGACTGCAAGTCGGCAACGGTGGCGACGCGGACGATCTCCACCCCTTCAGGGAGCGGGATGGCGACGCGTGCGGCGATCAGCACCACATCAGCACCGCGATCGCGTGCCGCTTCGGCGAGGGCGACCCCCTGCCGCCCTGACGAGCGATTCGCCAGGATGCGCACCGCATCGATCGGCTCCTCTGTGCCGCCCGCGGTGATGACGACTCGTCGGCCAGAGAGATCGCCTGAAGGGACGAGTGGTGGCCGCCGCGCCTCGTTCGGCTCGCGGATCGGCGTGCTCCCAATTGCCGCCACGAGCGCCTCAACGAGCGTGGCAGGTTCAGGGAGTCGACCGACGCCGCTACTCCCAGATGCAAGCGCGCCGCTCTCTGGTGACACGACTGTGTAGCCGAAGTCGTTGGTGAGTCGCGCCACGTTCGTGGCGGTTGCCGGATGTGCCCACATCTCACCATCCATTGCGGGGGCAACAACAACGGGTGCGGTGGTGGCGAGGCAGGTGGCGGTCACCACATCCCCGGCGAGTCCGCCGGCCATGGCGCCGAGCCACTGCGCCGTTGCGGGTGCGACGAGGATTGCATCGGCGCTATTGGCGGCAACGATGTGACCGATGCGACCATCTGGGAGCAGGTCAAGGAGATCGGCATCAACGGTGTGTCCGGTCAGCGTGCGCAGCGTGAGCGGTGAGACGAATCGTGTTGCGGCTGGCGTGAGCAGTGCCTGCACGTCTGCGCCTGCAGCACGCAGCGCGCGAACAATCTCCGGAGCCTTGAATGCGGCGATCGATCCAGTGATGCCGAGTACGATCAGTCGCCCGCTCAGTGGTCCGTTCGCGCCAGTTGGCCCGCCGCTCATGTGCGGACGCTCCGCGGGAGGGCGAGGAGTGCGCGCACCACAAGATCTGGGTCACGAAGATCGGCGTGAATTCCTGCGCTCCAGCCCGCAGTTGCCGCACCACCCGTGAGGCTGATTGCGGGCGCTGGCGACCCTGGGTCGCGTCGCTCCATTTCGGCGACGCTCTCTTCAATCAGTGTTGTGAGACCGCCACGCGCGCTGCGCAAGATCCCGGCGGCGAGTGCGCTCTCCGTTGATGCGCCGATCGGCCCTGGAATCTCTGGACTCTCGTCATAGAGGGTGACTTCGGGAAGCGCAGCGGTTCCACTCGCGAGTGCACGCGCGGCGAGAAGTGGTGATGCGGCGATTGCGCCACCGAGAAGCTCACCTGCGCGGCTGACGCACGTTAGTGTGAGCGCCGTACCGAGCGTCACCGCAATCGCACCGCGCTGGTTCGGCACACCGTGTTGCGCATACGTGAACCAGGCGGCGAGGGCGCGATCGACGCCGATGCGTTCAGGCTCCTCAAGGCGGGAGACGAGTGGGAGATCCCCACTTCTAAGCACGTCAACAGCGATCGCTCGCGCCGCGGCAACGTCGCGGAGTGCCGCGGTGCCGTCGGGGACGACGCTCCCAACGATGAGTTCGGTGGCGGCACCCCCTTCGCTCGCAGCGAGGTCGAGGAGCGCCTCAGCAACGGCGCGCCAGGCGCCAGCATCACGGGGGTTCGCAGGGGTGGCGAAGCGCAGGGAGACGAGGGCGCCTTCGCGGAGGTAGCCGACCTTCGCGGCGCTGTTCCCTAGATCAATGGCGTAGCGCACGAGCCGATGATAGGCGGGGCGGGGGATCGGCGGGCGCGTGCTCGCGGCACGAAGGCGGCTGCGCTAGGCTCTCCCTCTCATGGATCATGACCACGACGAGCAGGCACCCGGCCTCTTTGTGAATCGAGGACTTGCGATCCTGCGCGCGGATAAGGCGAACGTCCTCCGCCCGCTGCTTCGGCAGACCGTGGCCTATGAGCACCACGTGGGTGGGGAGCTCATCGCGCGAGGGATGGGCTGGGTTGAAGAGGTCCTTGGTGACGACCCAGAGATCTCTTCCATCTTCACGCCGCTCACCATCACGATCAATGTGGACGCATTTCAGAGCGTCGAGTTTGACCTCTCTGAGCCTGGCCACCTTCGGTACACGTTGCGTAGTAACGACGCCGTCGTGGAGATTGAGTATCGCGCCGGTGCGACCATCCCGCGAAGTGAACCGGTGCGAACCTGGCTTGAGTACCGGGGCGAAGAGTACGTGCAGATTGAACTTCCAACGCAGGCGTGGCCGAGTGCCGACGCCGCCTCCGACGTTTCGGAGCCTGGGCGTAGCGACTCCTGAAACACCGCGCCATTCGTTCCCGCGCGCTTCGCGGGGGCTCTCTCAAATCGTCGGTCTTCATCCACACCCCAGCGGCACGAAGTGTCGCGATTGCCATTGCGATCGGTGCAGGCTCACGACACGAGCGCCCGTCGGAGCGCGGAGCGGCACACCTTCTTGAGCATCTCTGCTTTCGTGGAATTCCTGGCGCAGAAAACTCCGCCGCTCTCGCCCACGCCATGGAGTCGCTTGGGGCAACGTCAAATGCGGGGACTGATCGAGAGAGCACGATCTACTGGATCCATGTTCCTCAAGCCGTTGCGGTGGAAGCGGCACGGCTGATCGGCGCGGTGGCGCTTGCACCACTCCTGCACCCAGAGCACATGCGCATTGAGCGTCAGATCGTGATTGAAGAGATCCGCTCGTACGACGATGATCCGAGCGAACAGGCGGGGACGGCGTTGGATCGTGCCCTCTTTGGCGTGCATGCACTTGGACGAGAGATCGCAGGACGACCTGCGGAGGTCCGCGCACTTCGGCATGAAGCGGTCGCTCGCTTTCATGCGCGCACCTACACGCCCGCGGCAACCACCCTCGCGATCGCGGGTGACCTCACCCTCGCTGACGCAGAGGCGGTCGCTCGAGCAGTGCGCGCATCACTCGGAGCGCAAGCCGCCCCGCCGCGTACGGTCAGTGGTCGCACCGCGTTGACGCGCGTCTCTGCGCGCGGCGAAGGGATCGTTGCCAAGATCCGAGACGGTGAGCAGGCACAGTTCGCCCTTGGCCTCCCCGCGTTGCGGCGAGAGGATCCAGATGCACCAGCACTTGAGCTCCTCTCAACGATCCTTGGCGACGGGTCTGCGAGCCGACTCTTCCTTGAGCTTCGCGAAGAGCGTGGCCTGGTTTACGACATCAGTACGAGCAGCGTTGAATACGCAGATGCGGGTGCCTTCATTGTTGCCGGCGGCGCCGACCCGTCAAAGGTGATCCCCGCGCTGCAGTTGGTGACGGCGGCACTTCGTCGCCTTGCGCGCGAAGTGCCGAGCGAGGGAGAGATTGAGCGCGCACGTGCCTATCTTGCTGGGCGACTCGAGCGTGCAGCGGATGATCCGCGAGGGCTCGCGGAGTGGCACGCGAGCCAGCGTCTCCTCCGTCGATCACCACAAGAGCTCCCAGATCTCCTCGCCGAGATCATGCGCGTACGCCCCGCCGATCTTCTCCGTGTCGCACGCCGCCTCGTCAAGGTTGGCGGCTTCCGGGTTGGCCTCTCCGCGCCTCGAACGACGGTCGCGGCACTCCGACGCGCGGCGGCGCGAGGCGACCTTGACCCATCGCTACTTCAGCCCCGAACGCGGTGATCGGCTAGGCTCTCACCATGAAGTCAGAGCGCACCCTCGTCCTCGTCAAGCCGGATGGCGTCCAGCGACTCCTTGCTGGTCGCGTCATCTCGCGCTTTGAGGATCGCGGTCTGAAGATCGTTGCGATGAAGCTGATGCCTGTGAGCAGGAAGCTCGCCGAGACGCACTATGCGGTGCACGCGGCCCGACCATTCTTCGCCGGGCTTGTTGACTTCATCACATCGGGGCCAGTCGTTTCCCTCGTCCTCGAGGGGCCGAACGCCATCACCGTTGTGCGCTCAATGGTTGGCGCGACGAAGCCGCATGAAGCGGCACCAGGGACGATCCGCGGCGACTTTGGCCTTGAAACGGCGAAGAACTTGATTCACGCATCCGATGCACCGGAGACTGCCGCGGCAGAGATCGCCCTCTGGTTCACGCCGGGTGAACTGGTGGAATACACACGTGGCGTTGACGACTGGGTGCTCTCCGACGAGGAGTAGTTGCTAGGGGAGATCTCCTGGCACCACCGTCGCCTCGGGCGCCGGACGCAGCAGCTCAGAGGCGGCAGATTCAACATTAATGAGGCCTGCGGCGGCACCCGCAATCAAGATTGTCCCAGCGAGCATTGCAATGGTGACGGGGTGAGTCACCCTACGAACCTCTGTTCGCTCCACATCGCGACTCTTCTGTGAGAGTCCAACAAGTAGGACTCGAAGCACTGCTGCGACCAGGGCGACAGCACCGGCAACCGCAACGACGATGGTGATCACACTCCCGCTCGCGCCAATCACGTCGGCACGCGCTGACCAGAGTGCACTCCCCGGCACCGCAATCATCGCAACGATCACTCCGACCAAGACGAGTCCGATCGCACTCGTGTGCCGAGCCCACCCGGTCAGGTCCTGGAGCGAGACGAGGTCGTAGCGGCGCCGAATGGCGGCGCGCCAGATCCCAAAGAGTGAGATGACGAGCGTTGCGGGGATCACGAGCACATGCGGCGCAAGGGTGGAGGGTCTCGCGATCACCGCGGCGAGTCCGAGCGCGAGCCAGCCACTGCTGCCAACAGCGAAGAAGCCGAGCACCTCTCCAACGTCGTCATGGAGGAGCGCGGAGATGCCACCGAAGAGCATGGTGAACGCGCCAGTTACGACCAGGATCGGAAGAACCGCACCGCCGATCGGATCACTCACCGCCGAGATCAGGAGTGAGAGTTCGCTGAAGATGATGAGGGTGATCGCTGCGGGGATCCATACGCCCACCATGAGCGACCCAACAATTGGCAGCGAGTCGAAGATGCGTACCAAGCGGTGATGAAAGGGGAATGCGCCAATTGAGGCGAGGACGATGAGCGAGAGGGAGAGGGCAACGCCAGCGGTGAGCGACGCCGTGGTCGCGTAGGCGGGGTCGGTCGCTGAGAGTGGGATCGCAGAGCGCAAGAGCTCAGCCACCACAGTTAGCGTGATCAGCACGCCTGCGCTGCGAAGGTCTCGGAAGACGGCACGGGCCCGTTCGGCATCCTCTTTCCCACCCGCCGCGAGCGCAGCAAGTGACGTCCCGCCGATGAGCAAGAGCGCGATCGGCGCAATGCCGATCGGGATTGCGAGCGCAAGGTCAATGACGGCAAGTCCGAAGAGGGCAACCTGCCCCATTGCGCCTGCGCGCCGGCCCTCACCAACGGCAACGATGATCGCGAAGATGGGTCCGCCGAGGGCGACGAGGAGTCGCCCCGGTTGTGAGGGGTTGATTGACAGCTCTCCGATCAAGAGCGTTGATGCCACGCCAGCGCCAGCAACAAACGCTGCACCGCCGCTGAGCAGCAGGAGTGCCACGACGAGATAGCGTGCTCGCGTTGCCGCCTGACGCGGGGCACCGAATCTTTCTGCGCTGATAATCGGGACCGCAACAAGACTGATGAGCGCAAGGGCGAGTGGCGCGAGCGCGCGGAGGGCGCTGAGGAGGAGGAGGAGGCCTTGTGTGTCGCTCACGCCTCTTCTGCCTTCGTCAGTTGGCCTGCGACCGCGGTCCCCGTCAGCAGCAGCGCAGCGAAGCCTCCGGCGATGACCAGCGAGCTAAGCGCGTCGAGCGGCCCAAGGATTGCTGCGCG
>DMUR01000015.1:8598-10229 GCA_003476885.1 Chloroflexota bacterium | reverse complement strand
GGGGTGCTCGCATGGCGATGACACGCGACCCAAAGAAGGCGCTTCAGACGCCGATCGTTACACCGAACACGCTCTGGACAACAGACAATCCGCGCGCGTACGGTGGACAACCGCTCGCCGAACATCCGAACCTTGAGCTCGCGCGTTATGACGCAACGGGCGACGGCCGCGTGGATGATGCGCGCTGGAGCGGCGCGCTCGGCGCAATTCCCACCAAGGCAGACGTCGTCCTTGACTTGATCCGCGCGAACAGCCTCTGGCCGCTTCTCTCTGGGCTTGCCTGTTGCGCGATTGAGATGATGTCAACTGCAACACCAAAGAACGATATCGATCGTTGGGGAATGTTTCCATTCCGCGCATCACCTCGACAAGCAGACGTACTGATCGTTGCAGGAACGCTGACGACCAAAATGGCAGAGCCACTGATTCGACTCTGGGAGCAGATGCCAGAACCAAAGTGGGTTGTTGCGATGGGTGACTGCACATGCTCCGGCGGTCGCTATAAGCGCAGCTACTCCGTGGTGCAGGGAATTGATCGCGTCATGCCGGTTGACGTCTACATTCCAGGCTGCCCGCCACGACCAGAGGGCCTCATCTACGGAATGATGAAACTGCAGCAGCTCATCAAAGATCGTCGTGGACACTGGCCAGAGCGCGCCATTGGCCCAACCGTTCCGGACGGCATCTGATGGATCGCGCACTCGCAACCGCGTTGACCGAACGATTCGGGAGCACGCTGCTCACACCCGTACGTCAGCGATTTGACGAAACGGAAATTCGCGTCAGCGTTGCCGATGCAATCGAAACGCTGCGCGCCTTACACGACGAGACGGAGTTCTCGTTTGAGATGCTGATCGATCTTTGCGGCGTTGACACCGGCGAAGAGATGCAGGTGGTGTATCACCTCTCATCCTCACGAACTGGTGATTGGCTTCGCGTGATCGTCCCTGGAATCGACCGAAGTGCGCCGCGTGTGAACTCACTCGTCTCACTCTGGCCAGGCGCTGAATGGATGGAGCGCGAGGCGTACGACATGTTCGGCATCATCTTTGAAGGGAATCGTGATCTTCGTCGCATCTACATGCCCGACGACTACGCGAGCCACCCGCTTCGAAAAGACTTCTATCTCGCCGACGACGCGTCGCGTTCGCCGGCTGCTGGTGTGCGCAACATGGAGCGCGTAGGAACACCTGTTGATGCAACGCGCGGCACCACGCTGCGCAAGAGCCCAGGAGCATAACCGTGACAACACCACTGACGAAGCCATCGCTCGACGATCCACGAATCGCGATCCCTGCCGCCTCAGAGTGGTACGAACCAGCGCCAACTGCGCAGACAGAGCGGCAGGCGGAGTTCCTAAACCTTCGGGACGGCGAGATGTTCGTCAACATGGGACCGCAGCACCCGTCCACCCACGGCGTGCTTCGCATCGTCGTCAAGGTGAATGGCGAGCAGGTCGTTGATCTCGACCCTGTGCTCGGATACCTGCACCGCGGGGTTGAGAAACTCTGCGAGAACGCCGACTACCACCAGGCGATCTGCTACACCGACCCGCTTGAGTACGTCGCCTCCCTCTTCTGCGAGGCGGCCCCCGTCGCCGCGTTTGAGAAGTTGATGGACGTCGAGGTTCC
>DMUR01000015.1:2449-8505 GCA_003476885.1 Chloroflexota bacterium | reverse complement strand
GGCTGGATGGCGCTGGATCTTGGTGGGATCACCCCGATCCTCTGGTCGTTCATTGAGCGCGACGAGATCGTGGACATGCTCGCCGCACTCACCGGCCAGAAGCTGCTCTACAACTACTACCGCATCGGTGGTGTGAACGGCGACCTAAACCACGAGTTCATGAGCCGACTCGGCAACTGGATGAGCCGCGCCGCCGCGCAGATCGATTCAAACCTTGGCCTGATGAACGAAAACGAGATCTTCGTTCGACGCACGCGTGGTCTCGGCACACTCGACGCCGCCACCGCGCTCCGCATGGGCGTGACCGGACCGAACCTCCGCGCCACCGGCGTGCCGTTTGATCTGCGACGCGACCACCCGTACCTTGTCTACCCAGAGTTGGAGTTCAACGTGCCGACGCGCGACGAAGGCGATTCACTCGCGCGATACATGGTGCGCATTGACGAGATCCGCGAATCCATTCGCATCATTGACCAGGTGTTGCACGAAATGCCAGATGGTCCAGTGATGGCAAAGTTGCCGCGCCTGATCCGACCACGACCAGGCCGCGCATTCGGTGCGGTAGAGGGACCGCGCGGCGCATACGGTGTCTACGCGATCTCTGACGGAACCGATCAACCGTTCCGCATGCGCATTCACGATCCATCATTCGTGCACTTGCAACTTGTCGGACCACTGACGCGCGGAAATCTTATTGCCGACACCATGGCGGTGATGGCGAGCCTTGATCCAGTGATGGGCGGGGTAGACAAGTGAGCGGCGCACAGATGGTCTGGTCACGCATGACGCCAGGCGGACGCGCACTCGCCGTGCTGCTCCCACTTCTTTCCGTTGGCGGCGCCGCGCTGACTGCGCTTCTTGTTGTGGCAGGGCCTTTCATTGGCGCAACGATCGGTGCGAATCTTCCAATCGTTCGATTCCTTGCCGCATCGGTGATCACCTTCTTGATCACCGTGCCCGTTGCATTCCTCTTGATCTACATGGAGATGAAGATCATCGCGCTGATGAATCTCCGCATCGGACCAGACCGTATCGGTCCTGCTGGTGCCGTGATGAGCGTGGTGCACGGCCTGAAGGTGCTGATGAAAGAGGACTTCACTCCGCCAAGTGTTGACGTTCCTGTCTTCACGCTCGCTCCTGTGGTGGTGTACCTGGCGAGCTTCATGACAATCATGGTGATTCCGTTTGCACCTGACCTCACGAGCGTCGGACTTGAGTTTGGCCTCCTCTACTTCTTCGCAATCGGCGGACTCGGTGTGGTTGGGCTGATGATGGCGGGCTGGTCGTCGTTCAATAAGTACTCGCTGCTTGGCGGCATCCGCGCCGCAGCGCAGGCAATCAGCTATGAGATCCCACTGACACTTTCAGTGGTTGGTATCATCATCCTGACGGGCACACTCTCGCTGCCGAAGATTGTTGAAGCGCAGAGCGGCTCGCTGCTCGACTGGTTCATCTTCCGCCAGCCTCTTGCGGCGATCATCTTCTTTATTGCAATCACCGCCGAAGCGAATCGCACGCCGTTTGACAACACCGAAGCGGACCAAGAGATCGTGGCTGGGTTTGCCACGGAATACTCCGGCATGCGTTTCGGCTTCTTCTTCTTCGCGGAGTACGTCAACGTCTTTATCGTCTCCGCACTCTTCTCCGCTGTCTTCCTTGGTGGCTCCAACGCGCCAATCAGTCTCCCCTTCAGACCTGAGATCGTCGTGGACCTGAGCGGGCTTGGCCTCCTCCTGCCGATCGCGGCGGGGATCGCGCCACTCCTTGGGACGCTCGCGATTGGGCTCCCCATCTATGCGATCAGTGCGCGCATCAAGGCCTGGCAGGCGCTCCTCGCCGGCTTCCTGATCTTCGGCGCGGTGTCTACGGCGGCCATCGGCTTCTGGGCCTGGGCGATGCTTCCACCAGTCGCTGACCTCGTCTGGTTCCTCCTCAAGACGTTCACCCTCATCTTCATCTTTGTCTGGATGCGCGCAACACTCCCCCGCGCACGCATCGACCAGCTGATGGGCTTCGCCTGGAAGTGGCTCCTCCCCGCATCACTCCTCAACCTGTTTGTCACGGCGGCCGCCGTGCTACTGACGGCATAAGGAGGGTCTGATGGCTCGAATCCCAGGCTCAGGCATCGTTCGCGGAATGGCACTCACGCTCACCCGCTTCTTCCAGCCGAAGAAAACGGTGATGTATCCCGAAGTGAAGCCAGATATTCCGCCGCGCAACCGTGGCCGACTTGAACTTGTGACCGATGAGCGCGGCACGCTGAAGTGCGAAACCTGCTTCCAGTGCGCGCAGGCATGTCCAATTGAGTGCATTGACATGGGCGGAACAGATACCAAGGGAAGGTACGCCGTCCATTGGGGGCCAGCGGAGCAGTACGCCGAACGACGTGAAGAGTCGGCGATGCGCCGCTCAGGACGCACCGTCTCCGACGCTGCGGCAGCACAAGAGAGCAGTGTTGACCTTCAACCCGTTGAAGCGGCGCTGGAACTTGTTGATTACGACCCACATCACATGCTGCAGATCCTTGAGTCCGTACAGCGCGCATATGGCTATTTGCCAGTTGACGCACTGAAGCGCATCAGTCGCGCCACCGGCGCCTGGTACGCCATGGTCTACGGCACCGCAACCTTCTACAAACACCTCACATTTGAGCCGGGACGCAACCGCACGATTGCAGTCTGCCGTTGTGCAAACTGCTTGGTCGCCGGCGCAGGGCGCGTCATCAATACGCTCTCGTTTGAATTCGGGACCGAGTTCGGTCAGGCGATCCCGTGGAGCAACCTGCGCCTCGAAGCTCTCTCAACACATCTTCCCGACGCGCCATCACCACTCGTGGTGATTGATGGCGAACCGCAACGCGAACTCTCAAGTCGCAATGCAGAGTCGTGGGCGGCCGCCCTTGCAGGGAGGTACGCCGCGTGAAGCAGCTAAGCGCGCCAAAGGGCTGGTCGCAGCTCCTCCTCACACCGCCTGCAACCCCGTGGGCGGCGCTACGCGCGGCGATCGCCGCAGGCGGCGCTGCAACGGCACAGACACTGATTGATGCCGGCCTGCGCGGACGCGGCGGTGGCGGTTTCTTGACCGGCGAGAAGTGGCGTGCAACCGTGCAGAGCGACGCGTCGCCGAAATACGCGGTCGCAAATGCCTACGAGTCGGACCCAGCCGTCTTCACAAACCGTCTCCTCCTTGAGAAGAACGCGCTCGGCGTCGTCGAGGGTCTCGCGATCGCCGCGCTCAGTGTTGGCGCGCGTGAAGCGATGATTGGTGTGCGCGCGGAGTACAGCGACGCCATCCGTTCACTTGAGGCGATCATCACCACCGCAGAGCGCGAAGGCGTCCTCGGAGCCAACGTGCTCGGAAGCGGTCGCGAGCTCACCGTGCGCGTCGTCCCACTTCAAGGCTCAAGCATGATCGGCGAAGAGACGGTGCTGCTGAAGGCGCTCGCTGGAAAGCGCGGTCAGCCTGAGCAGACGCCGCCGTATCCGTCGGAAGTTGGCTATCTCGGCAAGCCGACCGCGGTGAACAACGTGGCAACACTCGCCGCCGTCTCGTGGATCCTTACGAACGGCGCCGCCGCATTCAAGCAGATCGGCGACCCCGCGCAGCCCGGGACCGTGCTCGTTCAGGTGAGCGGCTCGATCACAAACTCCGGCGTCCTCGAAGTTCCAACAGGGACCCCACTCGCGGAGATCCTTGCAGTGGCGGGAGGCCCCGCACGCGGCGCCACGATCAAAGCACTTCTTGTTGGCGGCCCATCTGGCGGATTTGTCCCTGCGCAGCTGCTGGGAAGTACGCCGTACAGCGGCGCAGGACTCGCCGCGGTTGGCGCACACATTGGTTCGGGCGCTCTACTTGCACTCGACGGAAGTGTGGCAATTCCAGAGCTCGCCGCTATGTTGACGCGTTGGTGCGCTGACGAAGCATGCGGAAAGACAATCCCGTGTCGCATCGGCACCCGACGCCTCGCGGAGATCGGACAACGCTTCGTTGACGGACTCGCAGGGCCAGAGGATGGGCAGCGACTCCAGGCGCTCGCGGCAGACGTTGCAGATAGCGCGCTTTGCGCGCATGAGCGGCTCACGCCAAGCCCACTCCTGACGGGGATGCGATACTTCGAGCACGAGTTTTATCCGGCCAGCGTCGCACAGACGAGCGGCGCAGTAGCGGGACGGAGTAAGTAGATGGCAGGCCTCATGGAGCGACCAACGAGTGGCGTGACACCAACTGACACCACCGCGGTGCAGACCACATCAGAGAGTCAAGCGGTTGAGCAGATGCTCTCCACGCGCAGCCCACAGCGCCCACAGCGCACACCAACCTTCTATGTAGAGATTGACGGGAAGCAGCTTGAAGCGTTTGAGGGACAGACAATCCTCGAAGTCTGCCGCGCAAACGGCATTGAAGTCCCAACGCTCTGCTACGACCCAAAACTTCCTGGATTCGGCGCATGCCGCATGTGCGTGGTTGATGTTGAAGGGTGCGACTCACCACAGATCAGCTGTTCAGCAAAGGCGGAACCAGCGGCAGTGATCGCAACGCAGACCGATCGACTTCGCGAGATTCGCCGCACCAACCTTGAGCTCATCTTCAGCGACCACAACGCGTACTGTCTGCCGCCCTGCCAGAACAAGTGCCCGAGCCACATTGACATCCCAGGATTCTTGAAGGCAAACGCCGAATCGCAGTTCCGCGAGTCGGCGCGCATCTTCAAGCGGACCATTCCATTCCCAAGCATCCTTGGACGCGTCTGCCCGGCACCTTGCGAAGACCACTGTCGTCGCGACGAAGTTGACGAAGCGATCGCGATTCGCGATAGCCATCGCTACGCGGGCGACCAGGTGCTGAAGTCAATGTGGGACGAGAACATTGATCCACCGCTCCCATTTGAACTGCAGCCAAAAACTGGGAAGCGCGTCGCTGTGATCGGCTCCGGCCCCGCAGGTGCATCCGCCGCCTTCTACCTTCTGGTTGCCGGACACGACGTGACAATCTTCGAAAAAGACCCAGAGCCGGGCGGCATGCTCCGCTATGGAATTCCGCAGTACCGACTACCGAAGATTGAAGTGCTCGACGGTGAGTACCAGTCAATCACGCGCCTCGGCGGCCGATTCGAGTGCGGGAAGATGCTCGGTCGTGACTTCACCACCGCCGACCTGAAGGCGCAGGGGTACGACGCGGTGATCGTGGCGATCGGCTGCTACGACACGAATGACCTCGGCATTCCAGGCGAAGACGCCGAAGGCGTGATCGACGGACTCGACTATCTGCACACCGCCGCACTCGGACTTGAGTATCCGAACCACGAAGGGAGTCGCGTGGTTGTGGTGGGCGGCGGCTACACCTCAATGGACTGCTCACGTACCAGCATTCGCCTCGGCGCCAAGGAGGTCACGCTCGTCTACCGCCGCGACATGAAGGACATGCCAGCGGCAGACGAAGTGCACGAGATGATTGAAGAGGGGGCTCGTGCAATCTTCCAGGCTGGTCCAACGCGCGTCATCGCGGACGAGAAGAATCGCGTCAAGGGTCTTGAATTCATTCGCATGCAGCTCGGTGCACCAGACGCCTCAGGCCGGCGCCGGCCAGAACCTGCGCCAGGCACCGAGTTCATTATTGAGTGCGATCGCATCCTGAAGGCGATCGGCCAAGGTCCAGACATGACCTGGGCCAGCGTCGGCGCCGACGGGGTTGCCACAACGAAGAACGGTCGCCTCAAGGCAGACGCGGTCACCTTCCAGACGGGCCGCGACGGCGTCTTTGGCTGCGGCGACGTGCGAAACGGCGCTACTACAGTGGTCGCCTCGGTTGCTGATGGACGCCGTTGTGCCTACGCCGCTGACGCCTATCTGCAAGGGCTCGACCTCGGTGAGATTCGCAACCGCCAGACGCTCGCGGAGCCACAGCCAGAGTTCCTCAGCATCGTGCCGTTCACCGGTGAGACGAAGGAGCCACGCCGCAGGCTAAAGGCGCTCCACGCTGACGAGCGAAAGCACGACTACATCCAGTACGAGATCCCGTACAGCAAGTCCGAAGTGATGGCGGAGAGCACGCGCTGC
>DMUR01000015.1:0-2354 GCA_003476885.1 Chloroflexota bacterium | reverse complement strand
CTTAAGTCGCTCGAGAAAGATCACCAGAATGGCGCCGGGTTCCGATCAATCACCGAGAACCGCTGGACGGGTGCGAATCACGATTACGTGCGCGATGACTCGCACGCGTTCATCTTGCGCGAACCATCGCGCTGCATTGACTGCGGCCGCTGCGCCAATGTCTGCGCTGAAGTCGTTGGCGCCGCCTGCTACGACTTCATGCGCACCGGCTTTGACACGCTCGTCACCACACCACTCGACATGAGCCTCAACGAATCACCGTGCGTTTCTTGTGGGCGATGTGCGGAGACGTGCCCAACAGGTGCACTCATGCCGAAGCCGCGCATCTTGACCAAGTACGAAGTTGACGAGTCACGCTGCATCCTATGCGGCATCTGTGTGGATGCGTGTCCGTACGACGCGCTTCGCAGCGGGTTTGACTTTGAGCTTGCGCACACCGATCGCAGTGAGCCGATGATTGACCTCATTGCGCTTGCCAAGATTGAGCGAACTTCTGAGGCCACCTTCATTCGTGGTGAGAGCAACTGGGAGAACACCGTTGCAGGGCGACGACACGACCCGGCGCGCGCACTTCCGGTCTTGCCGTCGAATCTGCGCGGGAAGTAACTCATGCCCCTGCCAGACACGCTGCCGCTGATCGGGATCACGTGGGCTGACGCACTCTTCATGCTCCTCGGCGGCGTTGCCGTCGCTGGCGCACTCGGCGTGGTGCTGGGGCGCGACATCATCCGTAACGGTCTACTACTCATCCTGACGCTTGGTGCAATCGCGGGCATCTACGTGATGCTTGGCGCGGCCATCCTCGCGGGCGCCCAGGTGCTCGTCTATATCGGGGCGATCAGCGTGCTGATCCTCTTTGCGATCATGCTGACGCAGTCGAAGGCGGCACCCGCGAAGCTCAACTTCCAAACACAAGCGGTTCCCGCCGCGCTGATCTCCGCACTTCTCGCGCTGATCTTCGCCGTCACGCTCGGTGGCGGAGGCTGGAACGCAACCGTGTTTGACGGCACGCCACCCCCTGAGGGGACGCGCGGCGCAGCCGACGCGCTCTTCGGTCCGTACCTCCTCGCATTTGAGGTCGCTAGCGTGCTCTTGCTCGCGGCGGTGATCGGTGGGATCTATCTCGCCTCCCTCCCACGTGCTGGGCAGATCGGCGCCGAGGAAGAGGAGGAGCGCCGATGAGCCTGATCGCGGGGCACCTTGAGCCGTACCTCGTCCTCTCGGGGCTTCTCTTCTCAATCGGTTCGTTCGGCTTTCTCGCGCGCCGCAATGCAATCAGCATGCTGATGAGCGTGGAGATCATGCTTAACGCGGTAAACATCGCTGTCGTTGCCTTCGGCGCGTTTGCTCCCGCACTCGCAGGTCAAGGAGTTGCGTTTGCCATGTTGATCATCGCGGTCGCCGCGGCTGAAGCCACCGTCGGCCTCGCCATCATTATTGCGATCTACCGCAACCGGAAGACCCCGTTGGTCGACGAGTACGACACGATGCGGCAGTAAGCATGAGCCTACTCACCGCGCTGATCCGCGCCGCGTCAGAGAGTGGCGAGCCGGCCACCGTGCTCCCTGAGTACGCGCCGCTCCTCCTCCTGTTGCCACTCGCCGGATTCCTCTTTACGGCGGCGATCGGTCGACGACTTGGGAAGCTCGCGCACATAGTTCCGCTCCTCGCCATCGTGGCGACATGGGTGCTCTCGATGAGCCTGGCCGTCCCTGCGCTCCTCGGTGATCTCGGTGAGGCTGGCGCATCCCGCGAGCTCTTCACATGGATCGCCTCAGGGGACCTCACCTTCAGCATAGGAATCCACGTCGACGCGCTCACTGGCGCACTCCTCCTCGTTGTCACGACCGTAGGCGCGCTCGTTCACCTCTATAGCGTTGGCTATATGAGCCACGACCCTGGCTACTGGCGCTTCTTCGCCTATCTCAACCTCTTCATGTTCTCCATGCTTCTCTTGGTGCTCGCGAGCAATCTGCTCGTCGTCTTCGCGGCATGGGAGCTCGTCGGCCTCTCATCATATCTGCTCATCGGCTTCTGGTACACGAAGCGTGATCCAGGACTCGCCGCAAAGAAGGCGTTTATCACCAATCGCGTGGGAGACGTTGGGTTTGCACTCGGCCTGATGGGACTCGTCGCCGTCTTCGGCACACTCGACATCCCAACGGTCCTTGCAGGGGTCGCCGCAGGCGAGCTCACCGGGACCGCCGCCACCGTGATCGCACTGCTGATCTTCTGCGGCGCCGTTGGTAAGTCGGCACAGTTCCCACTGCACGTCTGGCTCCCTGATGCAATGGAGGGGCCAACCCCAGTCTCCGCACTCATCCACGCGGCGACCATGGTGAACGCGGGCGTCT
>DMUR01000039.1:993-3330 GCA_003476885.1 Chloroflexota bacterium | reverse complement strand
CGTATGGATGGAGCGCAGCTCACCCGCGAGTCGCTGGAACATCGGGATCGTGAGCGACTGCTCCCCGTCAGACCAGGCTTCTTCAGGCTTCGGATGCACCTCCACCATGATTCCGTCGGCTCCAGCCGCAACGCCGGCGTACGACATCGGCGCAACCATCCAACGCTTCCCTGTGGCGTGGCTTGGGTCCACGATGACAGGGAGATGCGTCAGCCTGCGAAGGATCGGAACGGCATTGAGGTCGAGGGTATTGCGCGCGGCGGTCTCAAAGGTTCGAATGCCGCGCTCGCAGAGGATGAGTTGCGTGTTTCCAGCCGCCAAGATGTACTCCGCGGCGAGGAGCCACTCCTCAATCGTCCCAGAGAGACCCCGCTTCAACATCACGGGCATGCGCGTTCGCCCGACCGCATTGAGGAGCGAGAAGTTCTGCATGTTGCGAGTGCCAATCTGAAGCACGTCGGCGAACTCGGCCACCATGTCAACCTGCGCTGGCTCCATCACCTCCGTGATGATGGGGAGACCGGTGCGCTCCCGCGCCTCCGCGAGGAGGCGGAGCCCATCAAGGCCGAGCCCCTGGAAGGCGTACGGCGAGGTGCGCGGCTTGAATGCACCACCGCGGAGGAGCGTTGCCCCTGCGTCGGCCACACCCTGCGCAACTTCAAAGAGCTGGTCGCGAGATTCAATCGAGCAGGGGCCCGCCATCAGCGTCAGGGAGCCGCCGCCGATCACCGCATCGCGCACTTTGACAACGGTTGGCGCATCACGGAACTCACGTGAGGCGAGGCGATACGGTCGCGTCGCGCGTTTCGCGCTTGCAACACCAGGGAGGGCGGCAAACTCTTGCTCGAGTGTTGCGCTCACCCCTGATGGGCCGAGGATTGCAAGGGTGGATCCGGTCGCCCCCTGCTCTTCATAGACCGCAAGCCCAGCCGCTACCGCGCGTTCGCGAACGGCGCCCAGCTGCTCCGCTGTTGCCGCCTTGATCATTCGGACGAACATTTCTGGCTCCTGGTTTTCTGCCGGTGCCCCGGCGGGTTGGGGGAAAAGAAAAGAGCAGAGGGGGCCCCTCTGCTCACATCCCGGCCGGACCGCCGGTCAGACGCTAGGCGTCTGGGCGGGTCAGACCGGGCTCCTAAAGTAGCGGTACGTCGTCATGTGGCTAACCCTACGGCTAACGGCGGGTCAGGTCAAGAATTTCCCCGTCCGGCCACCGATTTTTGGGGTGGACGCGCAGCTTTTTTGCGCGCCGCGTGCGTTCTGCGCCACCCCCTGCACATCAAATTTGAGCACGAAATCAGAGGTTTTTCATAAAATCTGCCAAATCAGCAGCGACGTGACGCGGCGGAGCGCACCACCGTGTGCAACGTCTCGGATCTGGTGCAATTTGGGTGTATTTGCGCCAAAAATTGGGGGTGGCTGGCCCCATCTGGTGGCCCGGGGAGGCCCGCCGAGTTGCGGTATGCACATTTGGGGTTGCACTTATCCACATTGTGTTTTACTTTTCAACAAGCCCCAGTTTTGGGGTGGAGTTAATGGCCGACCCGGCAGTCGGGTCGACCAGAGTGGAGGTCCAGAACATGGCAGTAAAGAAGCGAAGGAAGGCCGCTGCGAAGCGTAAGCCTGCCACCAAGCGACGCGCCAAGAAGGCCGTTGCCAAGAAGGCTCCTGCGAAGCGCAAGCGACGCAAGTCAGCCAAGAAGGCCGTTGCCAAGAAGGCTCCTGCGAAGCGCAAGCGACGCAAGTCAGCCAAGAAGGCAGTTGCCAAGAAGGCCCCTGCGAAGCGAAAGCGCCGCAAGAGCAAGAAGGCTGTTGCCAAGAAGGCCCCTGCGAAGCGAAAGCGCCGCAAGGCAGCCAAGAAGAAGTAACTAACTGGCGATCCGTCGAGGATCGTTTGAGGGAGGCGTCTGGGGAGACCCAGGCGCCTCTCTTTTTTCGCGCATAATGTGCAGATGAGCAGCGCGGTGATTGTGAGCGACATGGACGGCACCCTGACCACCGCGGAGACATGGCGCGGTGTGCTTGATTGGGTGAAGGTGAACCGGCCGAGCGGCGCGGCACAGCGCTTTGTCACGGTTCGACTCCCACTCGTGATCCTCGCAAAGCTCGGCATCATCAACAAGGAACGCTTTCGAGCACGCTGGCTGAGCGATCTCGCAGCCCTACTTCGTGGTGCAACCGTCGATGAGCTCAACGCGATGGGTGAGTGGGTCGTGGAGCACTACCTCTGGCCAGCGCGACGCACCTCCGGACTCACCGCAGTCGCTGATGCGGTTGCGAACGCGCGCACCGCAGGCGTGCAACTTCTCCTTGCCACCGGTGGCTACCAGCAGGTGGGCG
>DMUR01000039.1:0-867 GCA_003476885.1 Chloroflexota bacterium | reverse complement strand
GGGGGAGAGATCCTCGCCGCCTTCGGTGACACCGCGGCAGACATCCCACTCCTCACCGCCGCTCGTCGCGCCGTTGCCGTTGCGCCAGACAAGCAACTCCGCGAAGAGGCCCAGCGACGGGGCTGGGAGATCGTCGGCTAGCGCAGCGGGGCGGCATCTGGGATACTTCGCGTCGGCAAGCCTCGGAGAGGTCGCATAGAGGTCTAGTGCAGCGGTTTGCTAAACCGCCACGTGGGGTTTTCCTGCGTCGAGGGTTCGAATCCCTCCCTCTCCGCCACTTCAGGCAGGCGTGCCGTAGCATCAGGATCCGCAGGTAGTACATGCGCCCGTAGCTCAGTGGATAGAGCGTTAGGTTGCGGACCTAAAGGTCGTGGGTTCGAGTCCCGCCGGGCGCACCACTCTTCACACCCCAACGCACCCACTGTCGTATCGTGGCGTCATGAGTAACGTCACGCTTCTTGGCCTCGGCACGATGGGCGCGCCGATGGCTGGCCACCTTGCGCGCGCAGGGCACACGGTACGCGGATGGAATCGCACGCCAGGTCGACCGCCCATTGAAAGGGTGACGCAGGTTGCCTCACTAAAGGAAGCACTCAGTGGCGCAGACGCTGTGGTGCTGAGCGTCTCAGACACTCCCGATGTGGAGGAGCTGCTCCTTGGCGTGGATGGCGCAATCAGCACCCTCGCCGCCGGTGCGGTGGTGATTGATACGAGCACCATCGCCCCCTCGGCGACGCGCCGCATGGGCGAGCAACTCGCGACCAAGGAAATCCTGATGGTGGACGCCCCCGTGAGTGGTGGCAGCGAAGGCGCGGTGAACGGCACACTCACCGTCTTTCTTGGTGGATCAGCAGAGGCCGTTGCCGC
>DMUR01000058.1 GCA_003476885.1 Chloroflexota bacterium | reverse complement strand
CCGCCGATCAGTTCTGGCAGCACCGCGGCGAGCGCCTTGATGCTCGACTGGCTGACGTTGCGCGTCGGCGCATCACCGCCAAGTTCATATACGGGAAGCGCGCGCTCCCAGCCGCTCGGCAGCCCGCCCGCCATGCGGCGCTGGAGTTCCGCCGCCTCTGCAGGGAAGGCGGTCGCGTAGGCGAGGAGTCGCTTGGTGTGCGCTGCAACGAGCGCTTCACCACTGGTGATCGCACTGCGGTAGAACTCGGCAACATCCGAGGGAACGTCAAACGTTGCATCGGGATTTGCGCCGTATGCCGACTTCGTGAGCTTCACTTCGTCTGGACCGAGCGGGGCGCCGTGTGACTTCTGGCTCCCCGCCTTATTCGGAGAACCGAAACCGATGACGGTGCGCACAGCGATGAGGCTCGGGCGATCATCCTTGATCGCTGCGCCGATCGCCGCATCAATGGATGCAACGTCGTTGCCGTCTGCAACGCTGCTCGTGTGCCACCCGTAGGCGTCAAAGCGCTTCTTTACATCTTCCGACCAAGCGGTTGATGTTGGTCCATCAAGTTGAATCAGGTTGTCATCCCAGAGGTAGATCAACTTGCCGAGCTTCAGGTGCCCCGCGAGTGACGCGGCTTCGGACGCGAGCCCTTCTTGGAGGTCGCCGTCTGAGACGATCGCGAAGACGCGGTGATCAATCATGGTGTGTCCTGGTCGATTGAATTCTTCGGCGAGGCGCCGCTCAGCGATCGCCATACCGACACCGTTCGCGAACCCCTGACCGAGTGGGCCCGTGGTGGCTTCAACGCCCGCCGTCAGTCCGTACTCCGGATGTCCCGGCGTCAGTGAACCCCACTGTCGGAATGACCTCAGGTCATCAATCGTGAGCCCATAACCGGTGAGATGAAGGAGTGAATAGAGGAGCGCACTGGCATGGCCGTTGGAGAGGACGAAGCGGTCGCGGTCGAACCAGCCAGGGGTTCGAGGTGCGTGGCGGAGGTGGCGTGTCCAGATCGTGTGCGCCATCGGCGCGCAACCCATGGGGGCGCCAGGGTGGCCAGAGTTTGCCGCCTGGACGGTGTCGATCGCGAGGGTGCGGATCGCGGTGATTGCTGACTGCTCAAGTCGTGGATCCATTAGTGCCCCCCTGCGTGGTTGTTGGTGTCCGTTGATTGTAGACTCCATCGGAGTCAGTAGTACTGGAGGCGCAATGCCCCGAAGAAGCCTCATGAGCCGTCGCCCAACGAGCGTGCGCGCGGTTGCCGAAGTTGGCGTGCTGGTCGCCATGCTGATCTGGGCGGCGAACTTCACGGTGGTGAAGGCGGCGGTCACCGCGTGGCCGGTACTCCCCTTTTCGGCGATTCGGATCACGGCGGCAGGCCTGATCGTGCTCCTTTGGACACAACTCCGTGGCGGAAGCATCCGTATGGCCCCGCGTGACCTTCTCATCACCGGCGCATTCGGCGTGATTGGGCAGGGGGCGTATCAGCTTCTCTGGGCCGGGTCACTCGGCACCATCAATGCTGGGACGAGTGCGCTGTTGATTGCGGTTACTCCATTCCTCACCGCGATCTTTGCGGCGCTTCTCCGCATCGATCCGCTACGACCCGCAACTATCGCTGGTGGTTTGATCGCATTCGCGGGCGTAGCCGCAGTGGCGTTGGGTGAAGGGGCGGGCGCATTCGGCGGGACGACCGCTGGCGTCACCGCAACGCTCCTAGCCGCCGCCTGCTGGGCTTCGTATCTTCTTGCCGGCGCCCGGGTGATCCCGCGCACTGGCGCACTCGCGTTCACGGGGTGGAGCATGGTGATCGGTGGGGCAGTGTTGATCCCCTTCGGCGCGATTCAGTGGACGGAACTCAGCTCGCCAGCGATCCCTGCGGTTGCACTCTTCGGCATTCTTTATGCCACCTTCGGTTCGAGTAGCCTCGCGAACGTGCTCTACTTCACAGCCGTCCCCGTGGTTGGCCCTGCGCGCGTGGCGAGTTTCCAGCTCCTCGTCCCGTTTCTCGCCGTCGTTATCTCTGCGTTTGTCCTGGGAGAAGCGCTCGCCCCAGTGCAGGCTCTCGGCGGTGCGCTGATCATCCTGGGGATCTGGGCGGGTCGCCAAACTCAACTCCCATTCCGACGCCGGCTGCGATAGACTCCGTCAGGCTCGCTCGGTAGTCACCGAGCGCCCCGCCCATACAGAGGAGGCAGAGGGGACGAGATGGCGACGAAGTTTGTGTTCGTCACCGGTGGCGTCACCTCCTCCCTCGGCAAGGGGATCACCGCCGCATCTGTTGGCCTCCTCCTGAAAGCGCGTGGCCTGCGCATCTCCGTCATCAAGCTCGATCCGTATCTCAACGTCGATCCAGGCACCATGTCGCCGTATCAGCACGGCGAGGTCTACATCACCGATGACGGCGCAGAGACGGATCTCGACCTCGGTCACTACGAACGCTTCATTGATGTGAACCTCTCCCAAGCGTCGAACGTCACGACCGGCCGCATCTACTCCACCGTGATCGCACGAGAGCGCCGCGGTGACTATCTCGGTGGCACCGTGCAGGTGATCCCGCACATCACCAACGAGATCAAGGAGCGTGTCCTGCGACTCGGTGGCGACGATGTTGATGTTGTCATCGTTGAAGTTGGCGGAACGGTGGGAGACATTGAGTCTCTTCCATTCATTGAAGCGATTCGTCAACTGAAGAAGGATGTTGGTCGCGGGAATTCACTCTACATTCACGTCACGCTCCTCCCAGAGCTTGCAGCAACTGGGGAGTTGAAGACAAAGCCAACGCAACACTCGGTGAAGGAGCTGCGCGGCAGCGGCATTCAGCCCGACGTGATCATCCTCCGCGCTGATCACCCGGTCCCAGACGACGTGCGCGAGAAGATTGCCCTCTTCACGGATGTTCCTATGGAGGCGGTCGTCCCCGCCACCACCGCGCGAACCATCTATGAAGTACCGCTGCAGTTTGAGAAGTTCGGCCTTGGCGACCTTCTGACTCGCGAACTTGGAATCAGCGCCTCCGTTCCAGATCTCACCAAGTGGGAGCAGCTTGTTGCGCAGATCGTTGCCGAGAAGCCAGCCGTAGAGATTGCGGTCGTTGGCAAGTACACCGAACTCCCTGACGCATATCTCTCCGTTACTGAAGCACTTAGGCACGCAGGTTGGGCCCACGGCGTGGACGTACGCGTGCGATGGGTGAATGCGGAGCAACTTGATGATGCAGATGCTGCACACGTATCGGCACAACTCGCTGGCGCACACGGCGTGCTTGTTCCAGGCGGGTACGGATACCGAGGGATTGAGGGGAAGATTCGCGCGGCACACACGGCGCGCACCGAGCGCATTCCGTACCTTGGACTCTGCCTCGGGTTGCAGATTGCGGTGATTGAGTTCGCGCGCGAGACCCTCAGCTCAGCAGACGCGAACTCAACCGAGTTCGACATGTTCACCAAGCACCCGGTCATTGACTTCACGCCAGACCAGCGCGGTGTGGAGGAGAAGGGTGGGACCCAGCGGCTCGGCCTCTATCCGGCGAAGCTCGCCTCAGGGTCGCGCGCCGCAACCGTCTACGGCTCTGAGATTGCTTACGAGCGGCACCGCCACCGCTTTGAGGTGGCGAATCGCTTCAAGCCACAACTTGAGGCGGCTGGGATGAACTTCTCTGGCGTCTCACCAGATGGGCGTCTCGTGGAGATCATCGAACTCGCCGATCACCCATGGTTTGTTGCCAGCCAATTCCACCCTGAATTCACCAGCCGTCCGCTTCGGCCGAACCCACTCTTTGATGGCTTCGTTGGCGCCGCACTCGCACTTAAGGAGGGTCGCCTCGCCGCCTACACCCCGCGAATGGTCGGAGTGCGCGATGATGAGGCGGTACAGGCGGAGCGCCGCAAGGCAATTGAGGCGGCTGCACATAAGGCCGCAACCCGCAGCAATGGAACAGGAGCAGCATCATGAAGTTCTTCCTTGATACCGCGGATATCAACGAGATCAAGACCGGTATCAGCTGGGGGATCGTTGACGGCGTCACGACGAATCCGTCGCTCTACGCCAAGGTGGGCGGCTCCTATGAAGAACTTCTCAAAGAGATCTGCGGGTTGACCAAGGGTCCAGTCTCCGCCGAAGTGATCAGCGACGATGCTGACGGCATGGTGAAAGAGGGGCTCGCCTTCGCAAAGATCGCCGCAAACATTGTGGTGAAGGTTCCAATGACCACAGACGGCCTCGCCGCGATCAGTCGCCTGAAGAGCGAGGGGATCAAGACGAACTGCACGCTAATCTTCACCGCCAACCAGGGGCTCCTCGCCGCAAAGGCTGGCGCTTCGTTGATCAGCCCATTCGTGGGCCGGCTCGATGACATCAGCGAAGACGGGATGACGGTGATCCGCGAGCTCGCGGAGATCTTTTCGCACTACGAAGAGCTTGATCACTGCGAAATTCTTGCCGCCTCCATCCGTCACCCACGCCACGTGACCGAAGCGGCGCTCGTCGGCGCACATGTTGCAACCATGCCGCTGAAGGTGCTTGAGCAGATGTCGAAGCATCCGCTCACAGACAAGGGGATCGCCGTCTTCAAGGCCGACTGGGCGAAGGCGAAGGGCGGAAAGTAACGCCGCCCCCGCCCCCCGTTGACGGGGCGACGCACATCCAATAGAGTCTTCTCATCCCCCCACTCCTCCTGCGCAGAGGCGTTGGACGTTTCGTGCGGGGATCCAAGGAAACACCCGAGACGAGGAAGGTACCCAACCCATGTCAATGAACGACCCACGCAACCGCGGACCCCGACGAGGACCACGACGCGGCCCCAGCATGAACGGCGGTCAGGGTGGCATGCGCATGCCGCACAGTTCTCTCCCCCAAGATGTTGAGGTGCTCTCAGAGGCCGACCTTGCCGCTGAAGGGCTGCTGACGTTCGCGGCGCTCGCCAACATGACGGCGAGTGAACTCATGGCGGCGGCAAAGAAGTTCAACATCACCGCCACTCAGCAGGAAGATCTCCCGAAGGTGATCCAGAAGATTCTGACCGCGCAGGCGGAAGAGCAGGGTCAGGTGTGGGCAGAGGGCATCCTCGAGATTGTTGACGACGGCTACGGCTTTGTTCGCCGCAACGGACTTCTTCCAAGCGCAGACGATGTCTATGTTCCGTCACCGATGCTGCGCCGCATTGGACTTCGACAAGGCGACACGATCGGTGGCGTTATTCGCGCTCCACGCGAAGGTGAAAAGTTTTGGGGAATGCTTCGCGTTGAGATCATCTCTGGAACAGATCCGGAGTCAGCGCGTCGCAGGCCGCACTTCGGAGACCTGACGCCAATCCATCCGATTGAGCTGATCAACCTAGAGACCGATCCTTCGAACCTTTCGCAGCGCCTCATCAACCTGGTGAACCCGCTCGGGAAGGGTCAGCGCGCGCTGATCGTTTCGCCACCAAAGGCTGGTAAGACGAGCCTCCTCAAGCAGATCGCACAAGGTGTGACCGCGAACTATCCAGAGATCTCACTCATGGTCTGTCTCATTGGCGAGCGACCTGAAGAGGTGACCGACATGCGCC
>DMUR01000054.1 GCA_003476885.1 Chloroflexota bacterium | reverse complement strand
CGCCGAGCGATAGATGCCGCGTGATGATTGGGCAACGCCACGATCGGCGCTGCGCAAATCTGCGCAGCGTTGGTTCGGACGACTCATTGGACTGGTTGTGCCGTTGCATGCGCGTCTTGCGCTCGCAACTAACGGGCGCATCACCCCAAGCCTCTTCTGGCGACCAGGGATCATCCTTGAGACTACTGGACGAAAAAGCGGGTTGCCGCGTCGCGCCGTCATCACCTACCTCCCGGATCACGATCGCATTGTCCTTGTGGCGAGCAACTATGGCCGCCCTGGGAATCCGAGCTGGTACGAAAATCTTGTCGCAGATCCCCACGTGCGTGTGATTCGCCGCGGCCAATCACTCCCGTATGTTGCGCGCGTGACGGCTGGCGATGAACGACGCAACCTCTTGAAGCGCACGGATGATGTCACGTACGGCGTCTATGCGGCGTACTCTCGGAAGACCGATCGCGAGATCCCAGTTGTCGTTCTGACGCCAGCACCATGAGTGGCGCCGTAGCGAACGAGCTCCGCACGGCGCGCCGCCGACTCGCATCTGATTCAATTGGCATCTGGGTGCTTGCCATTGTGATCGGCACGATCTTCGGATTCACGGCGCGTGAGGGTGGCCTCTCGCTGGTTGAGACGGCGGCATTCAGTGCAATCCTCTTTGCTGGAGCGTCGCAGTTTGCGGCGGTCGGACTGCTCGCGGTCGCAGCACCATGGGCTTCCATCGTGCTCTTGGTCTGGCTCCTGAATGCGCGCCACTTCCTCTACGCCGCATCCCTTGCACCTCACGCGGCGGCACTACCGCGACGTGTTCGTGCAGGCCTTGCGTTCCTGCTCACTGATGAGGCGTTCGCGCTGACCAGCGCGCATGTGGCACGACTCGGCCGCATTGATCTTCCCGGTGCGTGGTACGCGGGCTTCGCCATCTTCGTGCCGTGGAACCTTGCAACGCTCGCGGGTTGGCTCGCGGGTGCGGCGCTCCCTGACCCCGCCACGATCGGCCTTGATGTTGTCTTCCCTGCATCCATGGCGGGCCTTGCGGTTGGACTCGTTCGAGATCGAGCGGCGCTCGCCGCGCTCGCCGCAGGATCCGTTGCAGCTGTTGGTGCGGCACTGCTCATCAACGCGAGTGCTGCGGTGATGATCGGTGGACTGCTCGGGCCACTTGTTGGACTCGTCGTTGCGAATCGAAGTAGAGGTGCGCGATGATTGATCCGCTGCGCACCGATCTTGTTCCACTCGCCATCCTCGGCGGGATCGGAACATATGCCGCGCGCGCACTCCCACTCCTTGCGCCAGGGGCCGATCGCCTCCCTGCGCCAGTACTCGCCTACCTGCGCCTGATTGGCCCCGCGGTGCTCGGCGCAATCGCCGCCGCAAACGTGTTCGTCGCCGACGCTTCGCTCCGAGTTGGGCCAGAGGCCGCTGCGGTTGTTGTGGGGGCGCTGATTGGACGCTGGCGCGGCAGCCTCTTGGTGGGCATGGCGGCATCGGTGATCGCAGTGCTCCTGCTGCGCGCTACGATCGCGGCATGATTGACCTCAACGGGATCTCACTTCGCAATCGCCTTATCACCAGTTCAAGCCTCCTCGGATACGGCGCGCCGAAGGGGCGGTTTGCAGTTCTTGGGCTTTCGCCGATCTCCAACTTTGTGGACCTTCGACGATTCGGTGCCGTGACAGTGCGCACGGTCACGACGCAACCGCGCGAAGGACACTTCACCCTGAAGGAGTCGTGGCGCGTCTCGGAGATCCCCGAGCTGCTACGCCTCTACCGCGGCGCACTGCAGGAGGCCGATGCGGGTTGGCTCAATGCGTTCGGCTGGTCAAACATCGGCATTGACCGCTACTTCGACGAGTACTTCCCGCGAACAACTGAGCAGAACCGCATCCTCTCGCTCGGTGGATTTAGTGCGGATGAATTCGCATCGCTGGTGGAGCGCGTGAATAGCCAAGCGCCTTCCGGATCACTCGCTGCGGTGGAGTTCAATGTCTCCTGCCATAACGTGAACTTTGACTTCAATCCCATCATTGAAGAGGTGCTCAAGCGTGCGGTTCCCGCCTCGCGCTTCCCTGTGATCCTGAAGCTCTCACCAGACTTTGACTACCTCGCCCACGCGCGCTTGGCGGAAGCGAACGGTGTCGCCGCACTGAGTGCGATCAACACGGTGAAGGGCCTGCGACTCGACCCGAAGAGCGGCGCGCCACTGCTGAAGAATCGTTACGGCGGGCTCTCTGGTCGCGCCATTAAGCCGATCGGCCTACGAGTGGTGAGTGAGTTGCGTGAGGCTGGCATCCGCCTCCCAATCATCGCCGGCGGTGGCGTGCGCACCTTCAACGACGTGCGGGAGTATGGATGGGCTGGTGCGGATGCGGCATCGCTCGGCTCTGAGGCGTGGCTCAAGCCTCTATGGTCAATGCCGCTGGCGCCGTTGCACGGACTTCACATTCGGCGCCTCATTCGTCAGGTAGAAGGGTGGTCACCGAGATGAGAATCCAGCAGTCGGACCTCACGCCGCTTGAGCAGAAGCTGGTTGACGAGGCGATGCGCATTCGACCGCGTGCCTACGCCGTCTACTCCAACTATTTAGTTGGTGCGGCGGTCGCCGACGCAGACGGCGGGATCCACGTGGGTGCAAATATGGAGGGGGCCGACTTCACCCTCACCGTGCACGCAGAACAGCACGCCATGAACGCCATGCGCCTTGCGACAAATGCAAAGGCGATCGCGCTCGCATTCGCCGTTCAATCCCCGTCTGAAGCACCATCGCCCTGCGGCGTCTGCCGGCAACGCATCCGTGAATTCGCGGGCTCCCTGCAGATGCCAATCGTTGCCGTCAGCCTCGACGAGAACTTGAAAATTGAACGCCTGAATCGCTATCCGTTCGACTACCTACTCCCGAATTCGTTTGGCCCGGAGAACCTTGGCAAGTAGTTCGCGTCTCTCACGCCTCGGCGTGCTGACGATCTACGGCGGTTTCGGCGTCGTCGGCGCCGTCTTCTACCCGTTCTACGCGGTCGCGATGATCGACCGCGGCCTCAGTGCGGGCGAGCTAGGGCTGCTGACTGCAGCGACAGCACTCGTCTCGAGCGCCGTCGGCCCGGCCTGGGGACACCTTGCTGACCGAGTTGTCGGCCGGCGTGCAGGGCTTGCGATCGGCGAGATCTCGAGCGCGATTGGCATCCTCCTCTTCGCCTTCGGCGATCTCAGCGCGGCAATCGGCGGCACGATCCTCATGGCGGTCGCAGGGAACGCATCAAACAGTTCGGCGGATGCGCTTGCGCTCGGCATCGCGCGCGATGGTGGGCCGCGCTTTGCAGTGACACGAGCGGTGACGAGCTTCACCTATGCGGTCACCGCACTCGCCGCAGGTGTGGCGATTCGCGACGGTGGCGGATCGTCAATCGTCCCGCTCCTGGCCGTTGGGCTCTGCTGCACGATCTTGCCTATTCCGTTTCTCAAGGATCGGAGCGTCATGGCGGCGCATCGCAGCGCGCCGCCACGCACCGCGTCGGCACGCCGCACCCGACGCCCAGCGCGTGACCGATTTGGCAGCGTGAGCGAACTGCTGCGGATCGCTCCAGCGATGGTCCCCTTCGTTGCGATCATCTTCCTTGAGGCGCTCTGCGCCGCCTCGTTCTATCGCCTTGGACCGGTGCGGATCAATGAGGTTGGTGGTGACGCAGCGATGCTCGGACTCGGCGCAACCCTCGCCGCCTTCATCGAAGTTCCCTTCATGATCGCCTCGGCCCGAATGCTCAAGGGGATTGGGCTGCGACGTGGCTTCGCTGCCGCAACCGCAATCATGGGAGTGATCACCGCTTCGGTCGCACTGTTTGACAGCGCGCTTTCGCTCACGCTCCTACGACTCGCCGAGGGGGCAGTCTTTGCGATCGCGTTGATGTGCGCCGTCGAAGTGGTTGATCGCCTGGTGCCACGCCGCCTTCACGCAACAGGGCAGTCGCTCTATCACTCTGCGGGGACGCTCGGCGCCGCACTCGGCGGCATCGTCGCAGGCTTCCTCTACGACACCGCAGGCTCCACCGTGGTGTTCGTTGCAAGCGGGGTGGGGCTGTTGATCACCGCACTCTTTGCACTTCGCACCATTCCGCGGGGACGCGTGCTGCTTGAGTCTGACGCCACCCACGGTGCCAGATAGCAAAACGCCCCGCTGCAGCATCAGCTGCAACGGAGCGCTCTGCGATCGACTTCGTTAGCTGCGCAGGTCCATATAGACCGCAATCAACACAGGGATCATCACAATGACCCCGAGTACAAAGACGATAGGTTCTGTCACTTGCTCTTCTTTCCCAGAAGGGTGCCGAGCGAAAGGATCGCTGGAACCCAGAGGCCAATATAGACCGCCGTGTCGGCGTTGGCAGTGAAGCCAACTCCGAAATAGTGTGCAAGAGATAGTGCGAGGCTCGCAACCGCCGCAACGATGTACAGGTTCTTCGAATCCATAATTCCTCCCTTACGTTGACCCGAGTTTCGGGCCTATGCGTCACTTTACCGCAGGCGGATGCGCGGGGCTACCCCTCACGCAGGGCGGGCGGATCGGCTTCGTCGCCAAGATCCACCTTGGCGATCCGCTCCCCCTTGCTGACGATCCGCTTCACGGAGGTCTGCGCCCCGCTGATGTCGTCGCCAATCTGCCGGAAGTGAGTCGCGAGCTTCTCAATGCGTTCCGCCAGAAGCTCTACATCTCTGGTGAGCCCGCCTACCTCGCGCTGGATCAGGGCCGCCTGCTCGCCGATCTTTGATTCAATGTGGAACATGCTCACCGTTGCGAGGAGCGCGTGAAGCGTGTTCGGTGAGGCGAAGACCACGCGCTTCCCATTTGCGTACTGCTCCATGTCTGGGAAGCTCGTGAAGAGTTCCGCGTAGATCGCCTCTGACGGGATGAACATCACGGCGAGCCGACTCGTCTCACCAGGGATGACGTACTTGGATCCGATCGCATCGACGTGGGCCTTGAGCGCCGTGCGGAACTGAACGGCGGCAGTAGGGTCACCTGCCACGAGCTTCTGGTACGCCTCCAGCGGAAACTTTGAATCGACGCAGACACGGTTGGATGCGGCGCCGCGTCCCACGATGCAGTCGGCGATCTTCCCGTTGGAGAGCGTCTCTTGGAAGCTATAGAGGTCTGTTGGCAGCGCATCGCGCACGATCTCTTCGAGTCGTGCTTCGCCGTACTGGCCGCGCGCCTGTTTGTTCTGGAAGACGGAGAGGAGCTCATCCATCGGTTCGCGAAGCCGGTCGATCCCCTGCTGAGCGGCGTCAATGCGCGCGAGGCGCTCAACAACCGACTGCAGCTGATCTTCCACACGCTGTGCCTGCAACGTGCTTGTAGGGTCAGGCGGCGCACTACGACCCGATCGTGCGGCGGCGAACAGCGCAGCGGCGGCGGCGATCGCCGCAAGGATCAGCGCGACGATAGTAATCGGATCGTTCATGCGCTCAGTCTTACTGATCGCCGTGCCGACTGCGTGGCACGGCGCGTTGGCCTACTAGAACCAGCCGAAGAGCCCTGACTTCTTCTTCAAGATCGGAAGACCGGTGCGGCCAGACTCCTTCACCTTGTATCCCTCAGGCACTGCCTCTACGGCACCCTTCCCTGGCTTCTTTGCGAAGAAGTAGAGCGTCACGGTCTTCCCACTCGCAACCTTTCGTGATCGCCCGTGCAGGTAATACGTAGTCCCTTTTGAATTCTCAAATGAAAACGCGGCCATGATGTTCCCTCCCTCTTTTCCTCTGTGTGACCAGTGGTCACTCTTGCCAAAGCGTACGTCTTACAGACTCCCGCGTGAAGGGGTCAACCTCCCTGAGGATCCTCGCGAGAGGAGGGCCAGAGATGTGCCGGAAGGTCGTCGAGTGGTGTCGTGAACGGCAACGGCAACTCGATCTTGCGAACCTCGCCGCAATTGCGGCAGAACATGTAGAGCGGCGTTCCCTCGGCCGCTGCAGCCTCAAAGAGGTGCGGCTGCTCGGGAAGGTCGCCGTTCGGGCACTTCACGTTCGGGTTCGCTGGCTCTCTCATTTAGAGGGCTATGCCTTCTTCAGGATTGGAAGGCCTGTCTTCTCAGACTCAACAACCTTGTAGCCACTTGGCAGCGCTTCAATGGCGCCAGCGCCCGAAGCCTTCGCAAAGAAATAGAGGGTTACCGTCTTGCCGCTTGCAGCCGTCCGGCTACGACCATGAAGAAAGTACGTCACGCCTCGAGTGTTCTTGTGGCTAAAACCCATGGGATCCTCCTCAACTTGTACTGATACTGAGTATCAGTTAGGGAAAGCCTAGGGCGAGGGTGGGTAGGTGTCAACCAGGAGAGCTACACGCCGGGGATTGGCAGGGCGCGGGAGAGAAACTCGGGCATCCGGGTCAGGTCTACGTTGCCGCCGCTGAGGATGACAACCACGCGATCACCTTGTGACACAGGAATACGTCCAAAGAGGAGGGCGGCGAGCGCAGCGGCGCCAGCGGGCTCCACCACTTGCTTGCAACGCTCCGCGAGGAAGCGGAGGCCGCCGAGGATCTCTTCGTCAGGAAGCGTGATGCAGGCGTCAATCAGCGTTGAGGCGAGCGGCAACGTCCACGAGCCAGCGTACGGTGCGCCGAGACCATCGGCGATCGACTTGGGCTGCACAGGGACAACAGCTCCTGCCTCGACCGCCAGCTTCACCGCAGCAGAGCCTTCTGGCTCTACGCCGTAAATGCGAATCGATGGCTTCAGTGCACGGAGTGCGACGGCGGCACCACAAAGCATGCCGCCACCGCCGAGTCCGCCGATCACCACATCCGCCTCAGGAAGTTGATCAAGGATCTCCGCGCCGAGCGTGCCGTGTCCTGAGATGACATATGGGTCATCAAACGGATGTGCATCAAAGAGTCCGAGCTCCTTAATGAGCTGGTCTTTCAGGAGTGCTGCCTCGCCCATCAACCCGTCAACAAGGTGCACGGTTGCGCCATACGACTCGCACGCGGCGATCTTTGCGGGGACGGCGCTGCGCGGCATCACAACGTGGACTGGCACCTTGAATTCGCGCCCTGCCCACGCGTATGCCGCGGCGGCATTGCCAGCACTGAAGGTGATCAGGCCACGGCGCTGCACCTCTGCCTCACCGAAGTGCTCGACCATGTGCGTCACGCGATTCAGCATGCCGCGCACTTTGTATGAGCCGGTGCGCTGCAGGTGTTCTGACTTCAATCGAATGCGACCGTCGCCAAGGAGTGGTCCCCCGCTTCGGCGCAGTGCTTCCGCTGCGCCAATAGAGCTGAGGAGTGGAGTGACATGCAGTCGGCCCGCAGTTCGCGCCGCCGCGCGCTTCACCGCAGCAAGGTCCATGGTGAAGGGCTTACCCGTGAGCGCATCAAGGGTAGGAAGTGCGGGGGTGGCGGGTCGTGTCTCAGGCATGAACGAACGGTAGCCCACGACTCAAACGCGTGCGACGCGGTACCGTGCCGAGATGAGCCTCCCTGAGATTCGACGCGCAACGGTAGAAGAGATCCTCCCCCTTCGAAGCGAGGTGCTTCGTGGTGGAGGGCCACTTGAGCGCGCGCTCCTCCCCGGAGATGAAGAGGGACTCGGCGTGCATTGGGGTGTGTGGTTGGGTGACCTCCTTGTGGCGTGCGTCTCACTCTATGAAGTCACCTCTGACAGCGGGGTGCGGAGCACCCAGCTTCGCGGCATGGCCACCGCCCCAAACCTGCGCAGCCAAGGACTCGGCGGCGCCCTCCTTGAAGCGGCACTCAGAGAGTGGGAGGGGCGTGAGGGTGCAGCCCGCCCACTCTGGTGCAACGCCCGCATCCGCGCGGTCCCCTTCTACGAGCGCCACCGCTTCGTCGGCGAGGGGGAGCCGTTTGATTTTCCTGGAGTAGGCGAACATCTACGAATGACATATCTCGGGAGCTCCTCGTGATCGGCGCTTTCTACGGGATCCTTGCCGCCTTCTCCTGGGGCGGTGGAGATTTTGTGGGCGGCATTGCGAGTCGTCGCCTCCCCACCTTCTTTGTGGTCGCCGCGAGCCAGAGTGTGGCGCTCGGCATTCTTGTCCCAATTGCGCTGCTCAGTGGTCAATCGATTCCAGATGGCGCCACCTTGCAGTTGACCGCGATCGCGGGGATCACGGGTGGCACCGGCGTGCTCTCCCTGTATCACGGCTTTGCGCACGGAAAGATCTCCGTGGTTGCAAGCATCGCCGGAACACTAGCCGCACTGATCCCCGTTGCAGTTGCACTTGCGGGCGGAGAGACGGCCACGCCGTTACGCCTCACAGGATTCGGGCTTGCAATCATCGCGATTTACATCGTCTCTACAAGTGCCGATGCAAACACGGTGAACGCTGGTGATCCAGGTGCGCATCCAGATGCATCAAGTGGGGCGGCCGCGTTTGGTGGAGCGCTCTACGGCGTAGCTGCTGGCCTCTGCTTTGCAGGCTTCAGTCTCCTCTTCGCTCGTGTTGAATCTGAGAGTACGCTCTGGCTCCTCACTGGACTCCGCGTTGCAAGCGTGAGCGCGCTCGTCAGCCTCTTCTTGATTGCACGCGCGATCGGTCGACGCCCACCTGGCGCCGAAGAGATTCGACCTAGTGCAATCCCAACCGGACGTCGCGGTCGCATCGCACTGGTCCTGACACTCGCGGCGGCGGGGAGTGGTGACACGCTCGGCAATCTCTTCTTCCTGCTGGCGTCACAAGAGAGCGGCGTTGCCGTCGCGGCGGTCTTCACCTCCATTGCGCCAGTGACGACGGTGATCTTTGCCGCTGTCATCCTGCGAGAACGCATTGGGCTCCGCCAGGGGATCGGGATCGCCCTTGCAGGGGCGGCCACGCTCGCGATCGCAGCAGGCGGTGTCGTCTAAGCAGCCGGTGGGGCGGCGGAACGGATCGGCGCACTCTGTAACAAGCGGGTAGAATTCCCCTCCCATGACAACTGCCCCCCACGCCATTCGCTTCGACCCCGCGACCGGGTCACTGCACGTGGATGGACGCAGCACACTCCTCACTGGGATTGAGAAGCGACTCGTCGCACTTTTCTTTGAGCGGCTTGGCGAAGCGGTCACCCATCAGGAGATTCGGCAGAAGATTTGGGGAGAGAGCTGGAGTGGCGGAGACGAGGCGCTCCGTGTTGCGATCAACCGCCTCCGCAAGAAGTTTGAGGGGAATCAGCGCAAGCCTGAGATTCTCGTCAGCGTGCGCGGGGTTGGGTACCGAATGGTTGGATACATCTCGCGCTAACGGTGTGCGCGATCTACAGCGCGAGCAGGAGCGGCTTCAGAAACTGACTCTCAATCACCAGCGCGATGTATGCGATGGGGAGACTCGCAAAGAGTCCAAGAAGTGCAGACCAACCTGAGCGCGTGATGCTCGTGCCGTCTGCCGATGGCTGCGGAACGATCAGATACGTCAGTAGACTCCCGAAGGTTGAGGTGCAGAGGACCACGAGCGCAGCGGCCTCCGTGCGCAGATCTCCCCCACCAACGATCAGTGATGGTGAAAGGCCGTCCATCAGCGCACGCTCAACATGAAGGTCATACGCCAGATAGATCAGCATGAAGACGAGCCCACTTCCTCCGCTTGCGAGCACTGCTCGAAAGACCGGCCGCGGCGCATGTTGTAGCTGATAGAGGCGCTTCCCAAAGAACCCACGCGGAGCGCGGTTGCCGCTCATCTCAGCGCTGGATGATTTCAATCGTTGGGCGCTTCGGCAGGCTCTCTGGCGTGTGCGCAGCGAAGAGGGTGAGTAGCTCGAGCATTCGCGCGACCTCTTCATCGGTGTTCCAGAAGCCCCACGAAGTGCGCAGGGCAGGGCTTGAGGCGGGGCGATCTGCCGTGGCGGGCACGCCAGGGACGCGTCGGGTGATGGCGAAGGCGCGCCGGCTGAACTCTTCAACGAGCTGCGACGCCTCCCAGCCGTTCACGCGGAGCGCGACGATTGTGGCGTGGCGCCCTGGACCGACCAGGAGCTCAACGCCCGGGATAGAAGCGGCGCCTGCGGCAAAGGCGCGTGCGAGGCGACCCGCACGAACAACCGCCCACGGCAGGCCCACCTGCATGGAGAGCCAACCGGCGGCGCGTGCAGAGCCAACGAGTGCTGGCCGCGCGAACCCTGAGGTTTGGAATCGACGAGCGTCGTCGTGCATCACGCCAACGCCGTCAAGCGCTGGCTCACGGAAGGCGAGGAAGCCGCCGATTGGCGTCTGCAGTCCGCCCGCAGCAAGTGCGCGGCGCGAAAGGCGCATGCCAGCAAGTCCTTCAATACCGAGAAGCCACTTCTGAGACGGGAAAGCGAGCACATCAGGGTCCAACGCATCCACAGCGTCAAGCATTGCGCCAACAGACTGCGCGCCGTCAACAATGCTGATGATCCCTGCGGCGCGCGCACGCGGGAGGATCTCTTCGAGCGGAAGGATGCGCCCGCTGATCCAGCTGACCCGCGAGATCACGATCGCGCGGGTGGGCGGAACCAAAAGTTCGGTGACGCGCGTGACGATCTCCGCATCACTGATCGCGACCCCGCGCTCGTCACGCGTACTCACCGTCGCAACGCTGAACCCTTGGCGAGCAGCGCGTGCGGCGAGACTCCCACGAATCGCTGGGTACTCCTCATCAAGTGTGACCACGCGGTCACCTGGCTTGAGTTCGGTTGCAATGAGCGCACGCATGACCGCCTCGGTGGTGCTGTGCGCCACCGCAACAAGTTCAAGGTCTGTGGCGAGTACCGAGGCGAAGACGCCGCGAAGTTCGTCCACACGCACCTCCACGTCATCCATCAGGTGCTCTGATGCGCGACCGGTCGCAAGCTCTTGCTCCTGCACTTGGCGAATCGCCGCATCCACTTCGCGCGGGAGCGGACCAACGCTCCCTGCATTCAGATAGATCCCCGCGGTCGTTGCGGGGATCGCGGCACGAAGCTCTGCCACCTTCCCCGCCTCGTCGGTGGACGTTGCGGCGGCCTGGAGGAGCGCTTCGTGCGAGATCTGATCAGTCATCTCGTGCTCCTCTCGCTCGGTTCATGCGTCAGGCTGTGCGCTGCCAAGATGGCAGCGGCTCTCCAGTGAGGCGAGTGTTGCCGCCTGGTCTGGGCCCAAGTCTGAACGAAGTCGCGTGATCCGTGGGGAGCGGAGGGCGAAGCCCGAAGCGGTGCGTTCACTCCTTCTCACTGCATCAAAGGCAACCTCGGCCACCAAGCGCGGCTCAACACTGCGATACGAGCCGAGTTGCGCAATCGTGTGCGCCTCGAGCCACTGACTGAGTGAGGCGACCTCTGCATCTGGCAGCGAAACGGTGGCACGACCAATGGTTGCGAGTCGTCCAGAGAGATCGTCTCGCACGGCGAACGTGCACTCAGAGAGGAGCGCGCGGCGGCGACCGAGCCC
>DMUR01000094.1:5219-5352 GCA_003476885.1 Chloroflexota bacterium | reverse complement strand
TGATGAACAACGTCTTCCTCCATCTTCACCCGGTACGCGTGCGTCAACACGCGGTGAAGTTCGCCTACACCTTCTGCCTCGGTGGCCTCAGCTTCTTCCTCTTCCTCGTGCTTACTGTGACCGGCGTCTATCT
>DMUR01000094.1:4486-5035 GCA_003476885.1 Chloroflexota bacterium | reverse complement strand
GTGGTCCTCCTCTTCTTGACGATGATGCTCAGCTTTACCGGCTACCTGCTGCCGTGGGACCAGATCGCCTACTGGGCGATCACGATCGGTTCGAACATGGCCGGATACGCGCCGCTGCTCAACACGCCATCCAAGCTCCTCCTCCTCGGCGGACTTGAGGTTGGACAGAACACGCTGCTGCGCTTCTATGTGCTGCACGTGATGGTCTTGCCACTCCTCGCGGCAGTCTTCCTCGCGGTCCACTTCTGGCGGATCCGCAAGGATGGCGGCATCAGCGGGCCACTATGAGCGGAGCGCGGCGATGAGCGACGAGCAGCGCCCAGCACCAGTCGCGCCAGTTGATCCTTCGCGCCGCACGGAGATTGACAAGCAGCGCGTGCCAATGGCAGCGCGTCCGTATCGACTCCTCGCGCTCGTGAAGCAGGACGCGGTGGTCCGCGTCCAGAAAGAGCCAGACGACACGGTGATGACCTGGCCACACCTGCTCACCATTGAATTCCTCGCCGCAGTTGCAATGAGCATCTTCCTGTTGCTCCTCGGCCTCTTCAT
>DMUR01000094.1:3850-4339 GCA_003476885.1 Chloroflexota bacterium | reverse complement strand
GCGCTGATCCCATATCTGGATCGACGCAACATCCACAGCACGCGACCATCGGATCGAAAGCTTGAGGTCTCACTCTTCTCGATCCTCTGGGCACTCGGGCTCGCCGTCACCTTTATCGGCATCTTCTTCCGTGGTCCTGGCTACTCATTCGTGTTGCCGTGGGTGAACGGCTTCTTCTTCAGCTTGTGATGGGAGGCGTGCAGTGAGTCATTACGGCGTCGAACCGGCAGACAAGCCGAAGGCCCTCACATCGCAGACGATCAAGGCGCTGCGCCACGAAGAGGTAAAAGGGATCTCGCGTCGTCGCCTTCTGCGCACCACGATCGGTGCCGGCTTCGGCCTCTGGCTCCTGGAAGTGACGGCGGGCACACTCTCGTTCCTGTGGCCGAATCTTGAGGGCGGATTCGGTGGGAAGGTGTCTGTAGGGACGTTCGATTCGCTCAAAAATCAGAATGCGGCACTTCCATTCAGTGAGGGCTATCCGGTGTA
>DMUR01000094.1:0-3787 GCA_003476885.1 Chloroflexota bacterium | reverse complement strand
GGCACGGCACTGAACGTCCGCGCCCTCTATCAGCGCTGCCCGCATCTCGGCTGCAAGCCGAACCCGTGCATCAAGACGTACTGGCTTGAGTGCGCATGTCACGGCAGCCGCTTCGACCGGGTCGGCACGAAGGCGGATGGGATTGGCCCCGCGCCACGCGGCATGGATCGCTTCGCGTTGCAAGTGGACGAGGGCGGGAACCTCACGCTCGACACGGGAAAGATCACGCTCGGCGCACCGCCAATTGCGCTCGGCCAGCCTGGCCTTGAGGCACCACGCGCCGCAACAGGGTGCATCTAAATGAACGACGAGCAGCGCAACCTACCAACGCCCGTCGAGAAGCTGACGCCGCCAACGCCGCGTCTCTCCAGCCCAGCCCCAATCCAAACCCACGGACTCACCGCTGAGCGCGTGGCGAAGATCGTGAGCCAGAGTGGCTCCGCGCGCATGACCGCACTCCTCGGCATCGCCGTAGTGACCCTCTTCGTGCTCGTCTACGCCTTCTACGACCAGGGTCTCCCAGGCGTGGAGGGCTCCTCGCGCATGGAGGCGGCGCGTGAAGAGATCTATCTCGACACGGTGAAGCGCGGCTACAACCTCTACGAAGCGAACTGCGCACGCTGCCACGGCGAACAGGGGCAGGGTGGCATCGGCCCAGTGCTCAACGACCAAGGAAAACTTCTTGCGCACCTCTCGCCTGCGTACCTTCACAACGTGCTGACCGTTGGCGGCCGCTACATCTGCGGCGACGCAAACTCGTTGATGGGCGTCTGGGCGGACAGTAATGGTGGCCCGTTGAACTATCGAGAGATTGAAGAGCTGATCGCCTGGATGCGCGCCACGAAAGACGACGTGATTAAGGTGCAAGATCCTGCAACCGGTGAGATGGTTGAGGTCACCGGCTGGCGCGATGCCGCCTATGTGCCGGCCGCCGATGCAACGCCAGTTCCCGCATGCTGGAAGGATGCATTCGCCGTTTCACCATCCCCGTCGCCATCGGGTGGCGAGCCGACGCCGATGCCAAGCGATACCGCTGGTGGCGCGGGCGGCACGTACACAATCGTTTCGGTTGGTGTGAAGTTTGACCTCACGCTGCTTGAAGTTGAGGCGAACAAGACCTTTAAGCTCGTCTTTGACAATCAGGATGCTGGAATCCCGCACAACGTTGCGATCCATGAAGGAACTGCAAGCGCGGTTGGGAAGGAACTCTGGCAGGGCGCGATCTTCCCTGGGATCGCCACGCAGACCTATGACGTGCCAGCATTCCCCGCAGGAAGCTACTCATTCATCTGTACGGTGCACCCGAATATGGTTGGCGACCTGGTGGTGAAGTGAGCAGTCTGCCAGCACCCCTCGGCCAGCAGCAGCTCGCGCCGGCTCCGGCGCCGCGTCGCGCCTTCTTCGGACTTTTCGATGCAGCCGGTTGGGGCTGGGCGTCGTTCCGCGCCGTTCTCTGGACGCTGCTGATCATTCTCATGCTCGGCTACATTCCAGATCGCGCCTATTACATCGTCGCTTCGCCAACGGTGGAGATCGGCCTCAACGGGCTCTCACTCGTCAACATCTGCCCGGGCGAGAATAAGGACCTTCCGTGCCCTGCACCCGCGGGCGCCCTCATCCCGTGGGAGAGCGGTGCGCCTGTCGCGCTTCCAGGTGCTGGTGAAGGTGGAAGCCTCCTCCAGGTTGGCTCGCATCTCTATTACGTCGGCGGTCGCGTGAGCGGCGTGCTTGATGAGTACGCAAACACGCCAGGCGTTTCAGCGGCAGAGATCGGCCCAGAAGGTCTCTCCAGTTGGGCCGCAGTAGCCCCGCTCCCTGCGCCGCGTGCGTTGAGCGCAACCGCGTATCTCGCTGGAACCGCCTACGTCATTGGCGGCACGTCAGACACGGAGAGCGCAACTGCCACCGTCTTTACGGGCGCACCTGATCCCGCGACGGGAACCATTGATGCGTGGATGCTCGCCGACGCACTTGAGCTGCCAGCGCCACGTAACGGGGCCACCGTGATCACCGTGAGCGACGGTCTGATCGTCTTCGGTGGAGCAAATCAGTTCAATCAACCACAGACCACGGTATGGAAATCAACACTCCAGTCGAGTGGAAGCCTTGGACCGTGGGAAGCGATGGCACCACTCCCTGAGCCGCGGGCAAACGCTGCCGCTGCGCTCGTGGGCGACTCGGTATGGATCTGGGGCGGGCGCGACGCGAGCGGCTACACCGGCGTCTCACTCCACGGATACATTGCCGTCGAGAAAACGGCCGGCGGTGGTGGGCATAGTGGCGGGGCGTCATCAACGGATGCCGTTGACGAACAGGGCGACGCACCGATCGGAAGCATCTACAAGTGGACCGCCACCTCAGGCGACGCCAATCTTCCATCGCCTCGCGAAGGTGCCGCGCTGTGGAGCGCGAACGGCACACTCTATGTCGCAGGCGGCGTACAAGATGGAGCCGTCGTCGGCAGCGTGTACTGGACAGCACCGACCGCTGCCACGGGCATCACCACGTGGAAGAACGTTCCCGAGGTCGATCTACCTGCCGATCAGCTTCGCACCAACGCGAGCGGCGCCGTCATTGGCACCCATGCGCTGTTGATCGGCGGAGAGGATGCAAGCGGCGCACCTGCAGGAACTTCAGTGAGCGCGCTTACGTCGCCAAAGGCCCCAGTCTTCCGCGCAGGCCTCTTCGGCCTTACGATTCCAGGGCTCGCCATCCCAGGTGAGATCGGTGAGCAGCTCGGCTTCCTCTCTTCTGCGGGCGCGTGGACGCTCAACTTCGTCTTGCTCTGCGCGATGGCGGTTGCCTATGCGCAACGCGAGCGTTTTGGAGCATGGCTGCGTAAGAGGCTCGTAAAGAAGTAAGATCCCGCGTATGAGCGGCGGAGCGAAACTACTTTTGGGCGTCAACGCGCTTCTGGCGTGGGCCGGATACGGAATTGCCCAGGTCACCAACATCTTTGAACTGGTGCCGCGCACCGAGGCGTACGACCCGAGCAGCAACATGTTCGGCGGTCATGCGGAGGGTCTCGCTGGAGCGCTCGGTCGACTCTACGATTCGCACGGCTACTTCACGACCTGGTCCAACATTGCGGTGGCGCTCACCCTGACTGCTCTCTACCTCAACCCGGAACGAACAGGACGCATCTTTGGCCGCCTCCGCAACACGGGGCTGCTGATGATCACGATGACGATGATCCTCTATCATCTGCTTCTCGCTGGAACATCAAACCCGCAGAGTTGGTACGCGGTGTCAAATCTTCTACAGCACTACATCACCCCGATCGCAACCATCTTGGTCTGGCTACTTGTGGGACCGCGCGGGCAGTTCAAGTTCAGCGACACGTTTGCCGTCTTCGTCATTCCAATCGCTTACCTTGCATACACGTTGATCCATGGCGCATTGGCGTCGGTCTATCCGTACCCATTCTTCAACGTCATCAAGTACGGGTACGTGTCGGTGCTCTCACTGATGGGTGGGGTGATCGTTGGTGGTTACGTGGTGGCGCTGATCTACTACGGGGTTGAGCGCCTGCGAACCCGCGCGTAAGTTCACGCTGCGCCTTGGTGAGCCGGGCGGGGATCGAACCCGCGACCAAGGGTTTAAAAGACCCCTGCTCTACCGCTGAGCTACCGGCCCGCCCAGATTCTCGCACGGCGCGCTGGTGGCTGGGTTGACTTCGTGGGAGAATCGTACCCATGAGGCGCGAATGGTCGCTCGAGGCCGCAACGCAGGCGCTGGTTGAACTGCGCCCCCTGATCGTGCTGCTGCGCGAACAGCGCGCATCCCT
>DMUR01000091.1:1029-5112 GCA_003476885.1 Chloroflexota bacterium | reverse complement strand
TGGAACTTTGATCGCCTCCCAGCGATCACCTCTGAGCGCCCACTCTTTGACGCGCGTCACGGTCGATCGGGTAGCGATCACGCATGAGTCTCGCTACAACGGAGCACGGTACACCTGAGGCGGTGAGCGGACACGGTTCGTCCGCACACGGTGCTGAAGGTCACGGAAAGAAGGGTCTCGGCAATCCCGTCCTTGGGATGCTCCTCTTTATCGTTTCCGAGATCATGTTCTTCGGTGGCCTCTTCGCCGCCTACTTCAGCCTTCGTGTGTCGGCGGGGACTTGGCCACCAGAAGGGAACGAAGCGTTCCTGATTAAGGAGCACATCCTCTTTCCGTCGATCCTCACACTCCTCTTGGTGATCAGCTCGCTCACCTGTCAGATCGCTGTTTGGCGCATCCGTCGTGGAGATCGGATTGGGATGAATCGCGCGCTCATGCTGACGGTGATCCTTGGGGTGGTCTTCTTGATCGGCCAGGTGTACGAGTACTCGCAGCTCGGGTTCGGAGTTGCGGACGGCACGTTCGGCGGTACCTTCTACATCCTCACCGGATTCCACGGCGCGCACGTCCTTGGCGGCGTGTTGATGCTTGGTGTCTGCCTCTATCGCGGAAGCCTTGGTCAATTCTCGGCGAAGCACCATGACATGGTGGAGGCGAGCTCCATCTACTGGCACTTCGTTGATGTTGTGTGGATCTTTCTCTTCGCGCTGCTCTACCTCGTCTAAGAAGGGGACGATTGAGCTCCAGCAGCGAACGGACCGCCTGGCTCAACGAGCAGTACTCCCCAAGTCGCTCCGCACACGATTTCAACGGCAGCATCCAGTCGTACAAGGCTGGAACTGATGCGGCTCGCGCCGCGATCACCGGCAGCCGCCATCGAGTGCTGGCCTATGGTGCGCTGTCATCCAATCGAATTGAGTGCTTCTTGCCGCGTGCTGAGGGTGTCCCTGGTGGTGCGCGGAGAGGTGCACCGATCTTTGCCTTCATCCATGGTGGCTGGTGGCAGGATCTTTCCATTGATTATGCTGCCGCGCCAGCGGTAGCGCTCACAGATTCTGGTGCGATCTACGCATCGATTGGCTACACGCTTGCGCCGGCCGCTGGGCTTCGCGAGATCGTTGCCGAAGTCTCCGCCGCACTCACCACGATCGCCGCACACGCGACGGGGATGGGGGGCGACCCGAGGCGCATCGTGTTGGCCGGCCACTCGGCGGGTGCACACCTCGCCGCAGCGCAACTTACCGCACTCACCCCAGAGGCTCCCCGATCTACCGCTGCAGGGCTCCTCCTGATTGGTGGCGCGTATGACCTGGAACCGATCGCGGAGAGCTACGTGAACGAGAAGGTGCGGATGAGCGCCGCGGACGCCGCCGCACTCTCGCCGGCGCAACTAATGCCACTCCACGACGTGCCAGTGAAGATTCGCGTGGGCGAAGAGGAGCCGGAAGAGTTTCATCGCAATGCGGCGCTCCTCCGGGAGCGCTGGGCGCCGAGCCTGAGCGCGATCAACAGCGCAGTCCTCAGCGGGCGCGATCACTTTGATGCACTCGACGAACTTGCTGATCCTCACGGGCGTCTCTACGCCGACGCGCTGGAACTGCTCGGGATCCCACTGCAGCGCGCTGGCGTGGGACGATAGAGGCATGAGCAGCGTGGGGAGTGATCAGGCGCCACTGAGCGCGACGGCACTCGATGTCGCGGATCCGCTCGCGTCGCTACGCGACACCTTCTCCATTCCGAACGGTGTGATCTACTTGGATGGGAACTCGCTCGGTGCTCTTCAGAAGGGTATTGCTGAGCGGATCAATCGCGTGGTGAAACAGCAATGGGGCGAGGGGCTGATTCGCAGCTGGAATGACACCGACTGGTACGAGATGCCGATGCGCGTCGGCGATCGTATTGCTCCGTTGATCGGTGCAGGAGCTGGCGAGACGGTGGTTGGAGACTCCACTTCAATCTCGCTCTTCCGCGTTGTTGCGGCGGGGCTCGGGCTGCAGCCGGGCCGCAACGTCATCGTGACCGAGCGTGGCAACTTCCCGTCTGACCTCTATATCCTTGAGGGCCTGCAAGGACTGCGCCCAGACCTTGAGATTCGCCAGTCGGCGGCGGGTCAGGATCCGGCAGAGCTCCTTGACGCGCGAACGGCGCTGCTCGTCCTCACGCAGGTGGATTACAAGAGTGGCCTGATTCGAGACATGAAGCGGCTCACCGATGCGGCGCATTCCGCGGGTGCACTTACCGTCTGGGATCTCTCGCACTCAACGGGAATCATCCCCGTTGAGTTGAACGCGAGTGGCGCAGACTTTGCGATCGGCTGCGGCTATAAGTATCTGAATGGCGGCCCTGGTGCGCCGTCATTCACGTGGGTTGCGCCGCGCCATGTGGATCGTGTTGCGCAGCCACTCGCTGGCTGGCTGGGGCACAAAGATCCGTTTGCCTTCACGCCGGAGTACGTGCCGGCTCCAGGGATTCGTCGCTTCATCACGGGGACGCAGCAGGTGCTTAGCCTCGCCGCACTTGATGAGGCGATGAAGATCTGGGAGAAGATCTCCATTGCGCAGGTCCGCGAGAAGTCCACCCTTCAGACAAGTCGATTTATTGCGCTGGTTGAGGCTCGCTGTGAGGGGCTCGGCTTAACACTCGCCTCTCCACGTGAGGCTGCGCTGCGTGGCGGTCAGGTCTCGTTCACGCATGAGCAGGGCTACGCGGTGATGCAGGCGCTGATCGCGCGAGGGGTGATTGGTGACTTCCGTGCGCCGAACCTGTTGCGCTTCGGCTTCTCGCCGCTCTACCTGAGCTTCGTCGAGATTGATCGCGCGGTGGACGCGCTTGTCGAGATCTTGACGACACGCAGCTGGGACGATACTCGTTATACGGAAAAACGCCGCGTCACCTGAGCGTTTTTCGCTGATCGCGACCAGCGCACCTCTAGGTGGCGAGTGCGCCTCCTTCAATAAGCGCAGCGATCGCCGCATCGAGTGCCTCACTGTGCTGATCTGCGGCGCTGCTCGGTGTTGCCGGTGAGAAGAGCGCCATGTTGTGGAAGGGGGTCATGATGATGCCGCGATTGAGCGCGTGTAGGTGCAGGTAGCGCTCCATCTCATGGTGTACCGCCGCTGCCGCCTCACCACCGCTTCGCGGGGGCTCTGGAGTGAAGTGGTACTCGGCGCGCGCGCCGAGTCGTGTCACGCTCCATCCAACGCTGCGTCGCGCGAACACTTCTTCCGCGCCATCTGCCCAGCGATTGGCGGTGGCGATCATTTGTGGGAAGGCGTCATCGGTGAGCACTTCTCGAAGCGTGGTGCGAATTGCAACGGCGGAGAGGACACTTCCAGAAACAGTGCCGCCAATGCCGCCGGTGTCAATCTCGTCGCGTTTGAGCTCCGCACCAATCTGTTCCGCGAGTTCTCGCCTCATCCCATAGGCCGCACCCGGGAGACCGCCAGCGATCGCCTTCCCGATCACCAGAAGGTCTGGTTGAAGTGACCAGGCGGCAGTTGCGCCGCCAGGACCCAGCGAAATGGTGTGTGTCTCATCTGCAATGAGGAGTGCGCCGTATTTTGTTGCCAGACGTTCGGAGTGCGGCGTGGTAGCCAGGATCGGGGAGCACGATTCCGATATTGGTGAGTGCCGGCTCAATCAGGATGGCCGCAACATCGCCAGCTGCGAGCGCGGCCTCCGTTGCGACCAGATCGTTGATCTCTACAACTCGCGTTGTGACTGACGGATCCACCTGTGGTCCGGTGTTTCCTGGACGAGCCTGCGCGGTACCAGCGCTGCCGCCTGCGACTGAAATGGCGAACGTTTCATCAACGGTGCCGTGGTAGCACCAGTTGTGAACTAAGACTTTGGGGCGCTTCGTGACGGCGCGAGCGATGCGTAAGACGAATCGATTCGCGTCTGTTGCGGTGAGGCAGAGCTGCCAGAGCGGGAGGCCGAAGCGGCGCGCCAACTCTTCGGCCGCATCAATTGCCGCCTCCGATGGGAGCATGGTCGTAGCGCCGTTCTCGAGCTGCGCTACGATCGCGCGCGTGAGTGGCGCTGGTGCGTGGCCAGCCATGGCGGCGGTATCGCCGAGGGCAA
>DMUR01000091.1:686-979 GCA_003476885.1 Chloroflexota bacterium | reverse complement strand
TGATCGTTGCACCGCGCGCGGAGGCTGCATACGGCGGAACGGGTGAGGCCCAACGCTGCATCCAGCTCATAGGAACCCCACCAACGAGACTGCCGCCGGCACGTACGGCGAGCTGTGCCGCGCGTGGATGTGCGTGCGCGAATCGAGTGGACTCTTCCGCGAAAAGTCGGTGCAGGCGTGCCTCATCAATGCGTGGCGCGTGGCTCATGGGCGTTACATCCTGCTGCGGATCGCCCAGAGGTCAGGAAAGATCGGCCGGTGCAGGCTTGCGGCAAGATACTCAACTCCCGTTG
>DMUR01000091.1:0-659 GCA_003476885.1 Chloroflexota bacterium | reverse complement strand
GTGCCCATCTTGCGACCGATCGTTCGCTCCACCATCTTCACGTGACGGTACCGCCACTCTTGAAGTCCTTCGTCGATGTCCACCAGCAGCTCCATCATTGACGCAACCTCGCCTCCCTGGCGATAGAGCGTGAGGAGCAGATCTTGCAACCCTTCGTCACCCGTGTACTGCTCCGCGTAGTCGCGCTTAAGTAGGTGTGCCGGTACGGCGTGGCTACTTGACGCAAGCCAGGCGATCACGGCATCCCAGAGGCTGGGCTGCTGCGCCGTTGCATGGACGCGGGCACGCGCGTCGGGTTCGGGAAGTAAGTCGGCGAGCCGAGGATTGCGCACACCAAGGAGTGCTTCCAACTCGCGGAATTGTGCCGATTCGAATCCACTTGAGGTTGCAAGCCGGTTTCGAAACGAGGCAAATTCAAGTGGGGTCAGCGTCTCAAGGACGTCAACCTGTGCCACCGCGATCTTCAAAATGTGACGCACGCGGCTGATTCGGTGTGCGGCACGCCAGGCATCCGCGGCGCAAAGTGCGCGTGCGGCACCGCGCAGTTCGTGCAGCATCTCTTTGAACCAGAGCTCATACGTCTGGTGGATGACAATGAAGAGCATCTCGTCGTGCTCTTCCGACCGAGGCGTCTGCAAGCTCAGCAGCTCGTCAAGGCG
>DMUR01000090.1:901-5430 GCA_003476885.1 Chloroflexota bacterium | reverse complement strand
ATCACGGGAAGGCTCACCAAGAGCCGTCGCATGATGTAGGTGGTCATGTTCGCTGCAGCCCTCCACTACCGAGTTGGAAGAGTGCGCCCCCGCCGTCACCCGAAGGTGGCGACGGGGGCTTCCGCACTCACCACCGCGAGGTGGTGGGTGCGGCTTCACTCATTCTGCTTTCGCGCAGCTGTCTGGATTCAAGAACGCACCGAGGGTATATCCGAAGTACTCGAACGTACCGGTGCGGCCCTTGTGCCATGGGTTTGCACAGTCCCAGAGCGAAGCAAACGTATCAACCACGTCAGTGGCATCAAACGCTGCGCCGTTGTGGAACTTCACGCCCGTGCGCAAGGTGCAGGTCCAGGTGAGTAGGTCTGCCGAGGCCTCGCAGGCGGTGGCGAGGAGAGGCTTCGTCTCCGCTCCAGCCGTTACGAATCCGAAGAGACCTTCGCCGATCTGACCGCAGACACGCAGTGACTCACCGTCAGTCTCGTCCGCACAGTAGAGCCCACCAGGCTCACCGTTCTGGATCCAGACGAAGGTGTCGTCACCACCCGAGCCGAACGCGGCGAGCTCCTCGTTGCCAAGCGGCGACGAGTGCGCGCCTTGGATGCCGGCCGCGAATGCGACCGCTGAACCACCGTGAGCGACTGGAATCATCGGCACATTCGCCTTGATGGCGTTGTTTGCCTCTGCATACAGCGCTTCACGCTCTGCAGCAACCGCAGTCTTGCCCGCCCCTGCGAGCGCGCTGGTGATCGCATCGATCGGTGCACCGAACTGGATCACCGATGGGCCAAAGTGAGCATCGAGGAAGTTCGTTGCGTCTGGATAGTCTCCCGTCCAACCAAGGAGGTGGAGGCCAGCCAGTGTGCCGCTGCTTGCCGCATCCAAGAATGCGGTCGATTCAATCTCCTTGACTTCAGCATTGATCCCGATCGCCTTGAGCTGATCCTGGATGTCGGCCGAAACCTGTGCGGGTACTGGGAGATATCCACGATCCACCTGACGATAGGAGATCGTTGTCTTGAACCCGTTTGCGTAGCCAGCCGCTGCCATCAGCGCCTTAGCTTCGTCTAGGTTCGTCTCGTACCAGGCCTCACCTGCACACCCGTGTGCAATGGTGCATGGCGTGAAGTGGCTTGCCACCTCCGAGCCGCCTGGGTAGAACGTGTCCACGATGCGCTGACGATCCAACGCAAGGGCCACGGCCTTTCGGACTTCGAGCTTCTCAAAAGGATCGCCCGGGATCGAAGAGTTCATGCCCACGTACATGATGTTCAGCGCCGGTCGCGGGATGACCTGCAGTGCAGGATCCGCCTCAGAAGCTGCAATATCCGTTGGGGCAAGGTTGTCGATTCCGTCAGCCGTGCCTGCCTTCAAGGCAATGAGGCGCGCTGCGGCTTCTGCCTGCCACTGGAAGACAGCGGTGCCTGAAGTGGCGAGCTGACCCCAATAGTCTGCGTTGCGCTCCAGGACAATTTGCGTCCCGCGCTCCCACGCCTTGAACTTGAATGGACCTGTGCCGTTTGGCTTCTCAACGATGCTGCCGTCGGCAGTTGCCGTCGAAAGGTAGCCGGAGTCGTTGATCACAAAGTTGGTCAGTGCCAACTTCTGGATGAACGCCACGTCAGGTGCGCAGAGCTCGAAGACGACGGTTGACGCGTCAGTCGAGGTGATGCGCTTGAAGCCGTAGTAGCCCTCAGCGGAGCAGTCCGCCGGACCTTCTGCTGGGTATGCCTTCGGCGCGAAGGCGATGGTGTCGGCGCTAGAGGTCGTTGAGCCTCCGCACGCCGCAGCGACCATCAGGAGAACGGCGCCGATCGCGCCGATCCGTAGGTTCTTCATCGCGTTTCTCCTTGCTTACGTCCAGTGGAGACAGCCAGCGCCGCCTCCCCCTGCGGGATATCCGCATTACGCGCGAGGATAGTCCAGTGCGAGGCGAACTGACCACGCGGGTGCGCCCCCTATGATTCGTGCGTGGATTCGGCCCTCTTCACCGCGCTCCTCCCGCTCGCCTTCTTCGCCGTGGCCCTCCTTTACTCCTCGGTGGGCCACGCAGGGGCAACTGGCTACCTCGCCCTGTTGGCGCTTGCGGGGCTCGCCCCTGAGGTGATGCGCCCGACCGCGCTCGTCTTGAACCTGGCGGTTGCCTCCATTGCAGTCGTCCGGTTCGCCCGGGCCGACCAGCTCCCGTGGCACACCCTCCCCTACTTCTTGCTCGGCTCAATCCCCGCCGCGTACCTTGCGGGGAGCCTCGAGATCTCAGACGAGATCTACCGCCCTCTCCTCGCCACGGTGCTGATCGCCGCCGCCCTCCGACTCGCGGTGCGCGCGCGCAGCGATACATCGTCTGAGCGCACGGCTCGCCCACCACGGCGCTTCGTTGCTGCGCTCGTTGGTGGCGTCATCGGACTCCTTGCTGGGGCAACGGGGACGGGTGGCGGCGTCTTCCTCACGCCGCTCGTGATCGCGCGACGTTGGGCGAGCACGCGCGCAGCTGCGGGACTCTCCGCAGGATTCATCTTGGCGAATTCAATCGCCGGACTTGCTGCGCGACCCGCATCACTTGACCTCCTTCCCGACACACTGCCGCTTGGACTCGCTGCCGCCGCCGCAGGTGGACTGATTGGAAGCGAGCTCGGTGCGCGGAGAGTGAGCCTCATCACGCTCCGACGCCTCCTTGCGGCGGTCATGGCGATCGCGGCCGCACGGCTCCTGGCTGGCTAACACGTCTCCTGCATGACGAGTCGGGTACCCTAGTTGCACGCAGTTCGTTCACGGACTGCATAAGTAGATAGTGGAGGTACTCGTGGCAGTAGCAACCAGAAGGCGCGGTGCACCAGCGCCGCGCGCAGCAGGGTCGGGGGCGGTGACGACAACGTTCACCAAGATCGCCCCAGCACGCGCAAAGCAGCTCTTTAACTGGAACCGCATCCTTGTCGTCTTGCACGGGATCCAGGCGGCGGTGATTGTGGCGATCAGCCCAACGGACGCGCTGGTTCGCTTTGAAGGGACCTACCCGGTCTCGAGCATCGTGGATGGCCAGTTCGCAGGATTCACGCAGGGGAAGGAGCTCCTGTTGAGCTTCCCACTCGCGTATCTCGTTGCGGCCTTCTTCGGGCTCTCCGCGCTCGCCCACTTCCTTGTGGCATACCCGCTCCGCGAGCGCTATGAGGGTTGGCTCGCGCGCCAGTTCAATCCAATGCGTTGGGCCGAGTATGCGCTCAGCTCCACGCTGATGATCATCGGCATTGCGTCGCTGAGCTTCATCACGGACGCGGGTGCGCTCGTGGCGATCGCTGTCTGCAACGCATCCATGAACCTCTTCGGCTGGTCGATGGAAGAGGCGAACATTGGGCGAAAGAACGTTCAGTGGAGCCACTACATTTTCGGCTGCATCGCGGGGATCGCGCCATGGATCGCCATGTTCACCACGGTCGGACTCTCGCTGGCGAACTGGCCAACGGGCACCGCGCCAAACGGCGGAAGCCTCGAAGACTTCAAGCCGGTGTTGATCACGATCTACGTGAGCCTCTTCGTGAGCTTCAATATCTTCGCCGTCAACATGGTGTTGCAGCGCTTGAAGGTTGGCCGCTGGGCGGACTACCTCTACGGCGAGCGAAGCTACATGATCCTCTCACTCGTGGCAAAGACGCTCCTCGCCTGGCAGGTGTGGACCGGCGTCTTCATGCCAACGAACTAGTCGAACGACACGCGCGCGAGGGGCTCCGTTCCGCCGCAGGGTGGGACGGAGCCTCACGCTTTTCTAGAGAGGCGTAGCATCCAGGGGTGAGTGCACGAATGCGAATCAGCGACGAACACCTTGCACGTCTCTTTGGGGAAGAGTCGGATCGATTCGCGCGCGCACATCCACGTGCGGCAACGCTGGCTGCGCGTGCCGGTGGCAGTCTCGTTGGTGGAGTCCCCATGAGTTGGATGCAGCGGTGGGCCTCACCAGTTCCACCGTATGCAGCATCCGCGCGCGGTGCAACGATCACGGACGTCGACGGGCACAGGTATCTCGACCTTGCCCTCGGCGATACCGCCGCGATGGCCGGCCACGCACCAGCGCCACTCACACGCGCGATCGCAGCGCAGCTCGAGAACGGTGCTACCACCATGCTCCCGTCAGAGGCGGCGATTGATGCAGCGGAAGAGTTGACGCGCCGCTTCGGCCTCCCGCTCTGGCAGCTCTGTCTCACCGCAACAGATGCGAATCGCTTCGTCCTGCGGATCGCTCGCGCCGTAACGAAGCGCCCCAAGGTCTTGGTTCACAACTGGTGCTACCACGGCACCGTTGACGAGACGTTCGCCATCGCAGCGCCTGGCGGTAGCGCTGGAGCAGCGCAGGCACGGCCAGGGAACACCGGTCCGCAAGTGGATCCTTCAATCACGACGCGCGTCGTAGAGATCAACGATCTCGTCGCAACGGAGGCGGCGCTCGCCGCAGGTGATGTTGCGGCCATCCTGATTGAGCCGGCGCTGACCAATATTGGCATCGTGCTCCCAGATTCTGGCTACCACGCCGCACTCCG
>DMUR01000090.1:438-811 GCA_003476885.1 Chloroflexota bacterium | reverse complement strand
CAGATGAGACACACACCATTTCATTAGGTCCTGGCGGTGCAACTGCCGCCTGGTCACTGCAGCCAGATCTTTTGGTGATCGGGAAGGCGATCGCTGGCGGTCTCCCTGGCGCCGCCTACGGGATGCGGCGAGAACTCGCGGAACAGATCGCTGCAGAGCTCAAACGCGACGAGATCGACACGGGCGGCATCGGCGGCACGGTTTCTGGAAGCGTCCTCTCCGCCGTTGCAATCCGCACCACCCTCAGAGAGGTGCTCACCGACGACGCCTTCCCACAGATGATCGCCACCGCAAGCCGCTGGGCGGATGGCGTCATGGACGTGCTCACACGCCACGACATCCCGTGGAGCGTCACACGCCTCGGCGCACGTGC
>DMUR01000090.1:0-292 GCA_003476885.1 Chloroflexota bacterium | reverse complement strand
GCTCTTCTCTCCCGCCACCCCCACGGCCGCGGCCGACCGACACACGACAGCGTTCGACGAAGCGATCTCCGCGCTAAAGGCGGGGGGAGCGTTCCAAACCGACTGATGCGAGCACTTGCAGCTAACCCCGCAGGGTTACGGGATCAGACGAAGTAGAGGAGCGCGAAGAGGAAGATCCACACCACGTCAACGAAGTGCCAGTAGAGAGAGCTCGCCTCCACCATGTCGTGGTGTTTCGCCGAGAATTGCCCAAGGCTTCCGCGATAGAGACAGACACCAAGCATCAACACGC
>DMUR01000050.1:2370-6188 GCA_003476885.1 Chloroflexota bacterium | reverse complement strand
AAACAAGCGCTCGAATCAGGCTGCCACGGTCACTGCTCTGTGCCACTGCACGCACCACGTAGAGGCTCAGCACCACATGTAAGAGTGTGGCGAAGAGGCGTTCGGTGAACGCCAATAGTGAAGTTGCTACGTCTTGATTACCTAGGAAGGTGATCGCGGTCTCTAACTGCGCAAGCGACTCTGGGGGGAGGTTGCTGTACGCGCTACCATCCGCGATCGAGCCGAGTAGGAGCAGCGCCGCAACGGATGGAACGAGCGTGATGATCAGCGCCTCGATGCCAGCGTGCCCGAGCCCAAACCCGACCCCGCTGCGCTCCGTGCGGACGTAGCGCGCCGCCTTGCTCAAGATGAACGCACGACTCCCCTCTTCGAAGATGCCCGCACTGAACGACGCAATGAGAACCGCAGTAAACCAGCTGCCACTCCCTGGAGTCGGCGCAACCGCGCCGATCACCAGTGCGTTGATGAGCGTAAGGAGTGGGAGACGCGCAGCTTGACTGAGAACGAACGCCACACCGCCCCACGCCCAGACCGCGACACCACCGCTCAATCTACGAGCGGCAACGAAGCCGAAGACGACGAGCGTTGCGAGTGCGCCTGCAAGAAGCGTGAAAGAGGCCCGCGCCGAGTCGATCGCTGCGGGATCCGCGGCGCTGGAGAAGAGCACTATCGGCGAGGGGCTCGACGGCGCGTTGCGCTGCGCCTGCGTCGTTGGTCGTCGCGCCAGGTGCGGTACGCAATCACAACTGTGGCCACCGCGGAAACGGCGAGGCCGCCAAGCAGCAACGCGATCGGAGCACCGCCGAGGTCAAGAACGGTCTCAGGGATTGCCGCGAGTGCAGCGGTCGTCAGGCCGACAGAGATCCAGGCGCGACCAGCAAACGCGTGCGCTGCGTCCCACGCCTTCTCGCTCTCAAGCGTCCATGGGAGGCGCACGCCAATGGTGTAGTTCTGCTTGATCTGCGGCATTGCATAGCCGAGAAGTGCGAAAAATGCACCGAGCGCGATCGGTGCGGCCTGATCGAGTCGTGCCGCCTCCCCGAATCCTGAATTGATGATTGCCGACTGTGTGACAGCGAAAAGCAGGACGAGTCCCATCGCGACGTACCCGATCGCCTCTGCACTACGCACAATGTTCGCACGCTTTGGGTCGAGTTTGATCGCGAGTAGGATCAGCGCCGCAGTCAGCGCAAAGACCGCAGGGAGGATAAAGAGCGCCTCGCGTCCGGCGAAACCATCCGCCACGCCGTTGATATCCCAGTGGATCGCTACCTGCGCATTGGCGGGGAGTGTCTGGAAAGCGTAGAGCGTGAAGAAGCCAGTGGCGGCAAGCGCAACCGTGGAGACAACTCGGGCGACGGGATTCATTAGAGCGCCTTGACTTCGGAGACCATCTGCGACAGTACGCTCTTCGCGTCTCCGAAGAGCATGGAGGTCTTCTCCAAGTAGAAGAGCTCGTTCTCAATGCCCGCAAATCCGGTCGCCATACCGCGCTTCACCACGATCACCTGCTCGGCGTCCTGCACGTTCAGGATCGGCATGCCGTAGATCGGCGATGCAGGGTCCGTCTTTGCTGCAGGGTTCGTGACGTCATTTGCGCCGATCACGAGCGCAACGTCACACGCGTGGAACTCTTCGTTGATCTCGTCAAGGTCGAAGAGGTGATCGTACGGGACGTTTGCCTCAGCGAGGAGCACATTCATGTGTCCTGGCATTCGACCGGCAACTGGATGGATCGCGAAGCGAACGCGTCCGCCGCGCTTCTCAATGAGTTCCGCAAGCTCGCGCACCGCGTGTTGCGCCTGTGCGACCGCCATTCCGTAGCCAGGAATGATGATGACGTTACGCGCGTATCCAATCCTCATGGCGACGTCTTCTGCGCTGACCGATCGGGTGGTCAGCCCCTCGGAACTCTTTGTGGAGGCTGCCGCCACCTCTCCGCCGAATGCACCGAAGAGCACGTTCGCGAAGCTGCGATTCATCGCCTTTGACATCAGGATGGAGAGGATGAAGCCGCTCGCTCCGTCGAGTGCTCCGGCCACGATGAGGACGTTGTTCCCAATCGCAAAGCCGGTCGCGCTTGCGGCGAGGCCCGCGTAGGAGTTCAGCAGCGAGACAACAACCGGCATGTCCGCGCCGCCGATCGGGAGCACGAGTGTCACGCCGATCACGAGAGCGAGAAGTGTCATGAGGCCGAACAAGAGAATTCCGTTGTCGCCGCTCGCCGCGGGGCCACCCGACTGTGTGGCGATCAGGTAGATCCAGAGTCCAATCGCGCCAATGAAGATCGCCGCATTGATGATCTTCTGCCCAGGGAAGGTGATCGGTCGACCAGAGATGAAGCCCTGCAACTTGCCGAACGCCATGAAGGAGCCGGTGATTGTGAGGGCGCCGAAGACCGTCTCAAAGCCGAGCGCGACCATCTTGATGACGCCAGGTCCGCCCGGAACATCACGGTAGTGAAGGAATTCGGCGATCCCCACGAGGGTGACGGCGAGCGCGCCGAACATGTGGCTGATGGCGATGCGCTGCGGCATGGCGGTCATTGGAACGAGGAGTCCCATCGGCAGGCCGATCGCGGTGCCGATCACGAGTCCGATGATGATCAGGTCGTAGCTGATGATCTGGTGGTTGAGGAGTGTGCCGATGACTGCGAGGAGCATGCCCATCGCGGCGAGCTGCATGCCGCGTCGCGCCGTATCTGGCTTGGTGAGGCCGCGAAGGCCGAGGATGAACGCCGCCGAAGCGGCAATGTAGGCGACCTGGACGAAGAGTGCGCCAATCTCCGGGTTCACTTTGGCGCCTCCGTCTTCCTGAACATCTTGAGCATGCGGTCGGTGATCACGAATCCGCCAACCACGTTGATGGTGGCCGCCGCAACGGCGACTGCGCCCATGACGTTGATATAGAAGGGTCGCTCAGCACCAGCGATCACCAGGCTCGCAACCAGGCTGATCGCAGAGATTGCGTTCGTTGCCGCCATCAGCGGCGTGTGCAGGAGCGGCGGCACCTTGGTAATGATCTGGTAGCCGGTGAATGCGGCGAGAAGGAAGACGTACACCTCGACGATCTGCGCGTCCACCAGCGTGCCACCAGCCGTGCCGCTTGCCGCCGTGGTCGAAGGGCCGCTCACGAGCGTGATGGCGACAGTGGCCACTCCGAGTGCGGTTGCAATCACACTAAACATCTCAATGCTCCTATCGCTTCACAGGTTCGCCGGCGTTTGTCACGAGCATGGGGCCCGTCACCTCATCTGCCGCATCGATCTTCAGTGCGCCACCCTCTGCCGTGAGGTGGGTGATCAGCGTGCGCACGTTCGTCGAGAACATCTGTGAAGCGTGCAGCGGCACGCTTGCTGGGATGTTTGCTGCGCCGATCAGCTGCACGCCGTGCTTGACCACAGTCTCGCCAGCGACAGCACCTTCAACATTCCCTCCCGATTCAGCGGCAAGGTCAACCACAACGGAGCCTGCACGCATGGTGGCGAGCATTGCGTCGGTGACAAGGATTGGCGCCTTGCGACCAGGGATCAGCGCCGTGGTGATCACGAGATCTTGGCTGCTGATGTGCGCGGCGATGATTGCGGCGTTCTGTGCCGTCTCGTCTTCCGTCTGCGCGCGCGCGTATCCGCCGGTCCCCTCTGCCTTCGCCGCCGGTTCTACGAACTGCGCGCCGAGCGAGCGCACCTGCTCGCCTGCAGCACCGCGCACGTCAAACGCTGAAACAACGGCGCCGAGTCGACGTGCGGTTGCGATCGCCTGCAGCCCTGCAACGCCAGCGCCCATGATGAACGCCTTCGCCGGCGCAATGGATCCTGC
>DMUR01000050.1:0-2293 GCA_003476885.1 Chloroflexota bacterium | reverse complement strand
GCGACGCCGCTCTGCGAAGAGAGGACGTCCATGGATTGCGCGCGGGTGATGCGCGGCACAAGCTCCAGCGCGAGTGCGGTGATCTTGGCGCTCGCGAGCGCTGGGAGGATCTCTTCGTTTGCGCCCGGGGTGAGGAGGGCAATGAGCGTGCAACCTTTTGGAAGGGCGGCGACTTCGTCTGCGCTTGGCTTTCGCACCTTCGCCACCACGTCAGGCGCAGCCGCGGCGAGCGCCGCGACATCCGCGACAAGGGTTACTCCCGCCTTCTCATAGGCGGCGTCCAGGAAACCTGCAGCGCTACCCGCGCCGCGCTCGACAACGACCTGATGCCCCGCGGCGATGAGCTTGGCGGCCGCGTCTGGGACGAGTGCCACGCGGCGCTCACCAGGGAGTCGTTCGCGGAGAATCCCGATCTTCATAGCGGTAATCCTATCGCCCCCTCTGATTTAGGCAGGAAGGTACGGCCGATACGCAGGACTCCACATCGCCGCGTCCACCAGTTCTGCAATGCGGTCCTCGGGGACGTCGGGCGCCCACCCACCCTTGACCCCCGCGCGAACCACCGCGATCGCGATGTTTCGGCTGATCGAGCGGAGTTGTGCGAGGGGCGGGTAGATAGAGTCACGACCCGGTGGGGTCAGTGCGGCAAGGTGCTCCGCCGCCACAAGGAAGGCCTCGTCCGGAATCTTGTTGAGCCGACCTGCGATCGCGGCAAGGCCAACGCCCGGGAAGATGTAGACATTGTTCGCCTGGCTGATTGGGTGCGTCGCACCATCAGCGGTGACGGGCGCAAACGGTGAGCCAGTTGCAACGAGTGCACGTCCGCCACTCCAGTTAAGGATCTGCTCTGGTGTTGCCTCTGCGCATGAGGTTGGATTCGAGAGCGGCCAGATCAAGGGTGACGGCGCGGCGGCCGACACGGCACGGATCGCCGCTTCGGTAAATGCGCTCGCCTGCCCACTCGTCCCAATGAGCGCGGTGGGGGCAATCAGCCTCACGATCTCTTCAAGCGTTGGCGCAGCGCTCAGCGTGTGCAGCTTGAGCGCCTGATACGTTTCGCTGCTGATGGCGAGCTCGCTCTTACCGTCGGTCAGATCAGTTCGACCTTCGTGCACGATCCCTTTTGAATCCATCGCAATGATTGCGCGCGCGCGTTCACTCTCACTCGCCCCCGCGCTCTCAAGGTGTTTCCGGAGCAGTCGGACAATGCCGAGGGTTGCGGCACCCGCTCCGTAAAAGAGGAAGCGTTGGTCACTCATGCGCGTACTCCCTGATCCACCACCCGCGTTCACCGCGGCAATGAGACCCGCGAGTGCAACGGCGCCCGTCCCCTGAACATCGTCATTGAATGACGGGACGATGTTGCGGTAGCGCTCAAGGATCTTGATCGCGTTCTCTTGCTTGAAATCCTCCCACTGAATCACGCACCCTGGAAGCGCCGTCGCTACCGCCTCAACGAATGAATTGATGAATGCGTCGTACGCGGCGCCGCGGAGGCGCGGCTTACGCCACCCCAAATACGCAGGGTCGCTGAGTAGATCTTGGTTATCCGTCCCCACATCGAGTGAGACAGGGAGCGCCCATGACGGTTGAATTCCAGCGGCTGCGGTGTAGAGCGAGAGTTTGCCAATTGGGATTCCCATCCCCCCAACACCGAGATCGCCAAGTCCAAGGATGCGTTCGTTATCAGTTACCACGATCAGTCGCGTCTCACCGTTACCTGCCGCGTTGTGGAGGAGCTCAGGGATGCGACGCTGATCGTCTGGTGTCACCCATGCGCCGCGCGCGCGTCGCCAGATTTGACTCCAACGCTTGCACGCCTCACCAACCGTTGGCGTGTACACCACAGGGAGGAACTCCTCCAGGTTCTCTGCGAGCAACCGGTAGAAGAGCGTCTCGTTCCGATCCTGCAACGCAGCGAGCCCGATATAGCGCTCGAGGGGATCCTGCTTGCGGCGAATCTTCTGCAACTCGACGGCGACCTGCTCTTCAAGCGTAAGAACGGTTGCAGGGAGGAGTCCGTCGAGCCCAAGGAGTCGGCGCTCATCCTTGGTAAACGCCGTGTCCTTATTCAACGTGGGGCGGCTCAGCAGCGCCTTGCCACGCTCCTTGACGGCGATCGGAGGGAGGGGTGTGCTCATAGGAGGGACAGGATAGCCGCGCGGCGGGTGTAAAGTCTGATCATGGCTGCGACGATCCTCGTTGTTGAAGACGATCCCGCCGTCTCCCTCGCGCTCGAGGTGGCGTTGAAGGGGGAGGGGTATACCGCGCTGCTCGCTGCAACCGGCGATAA
>DMUR01000108.1 GCA_003476885.1 Chloroflexota bacterium | reverse complement strand
CTTTCGCTTCTGGATCAGAGGAATGGCGCTGCCGATCGGGAAGTGCTTCTTCACGCCGCGCAGCTCGAGCAGATTCGCGGACGCTCCAGTTGTAGCGCGCTTCTCGCTCACTTGACGCCCCCTGCAATCTCATCTGCGCGGAAGCATCGGACTGAGCGATCGCCGGTCCGCGGCGTCAGCTCAGGCACGGACGCGGCACACGCCTTTACCGCGAATTGACAGCGCGGGTGGAAGCGGCAGCCGCTTGGGAAGTTGGCGGGGGAGGGGACGGCGCCTTGAATGGTGGTGAGGCCCTTCCCGCGACGCTCATACGAGGGGATGGAGGCGATGAGATCGAGCGCGTACGGGCTCGCTGGCGCGCGGAGCACCTCTTTTGCCGGCCCCTCTTCAACGATCTGACCCGCGTACATGACCGCGATGCGATCAGCGGTCTCGGCAACAACGCCAAGGTCGTGCGTGATGAGCATCAGCGCCGTCCCGCGTTCGCGCGTCGTGCGTCGGAGCAGATCCAACACCTGGGCCTGAATCGTGACGTCGAGTGCGGTGGTCGGCTCGTCAGCGATGATCAGTTCTGGTTCACCGGCGAGCGCCATGGCGATCATGGCGCGCTGTCGCATGCCGCCAGAAAGTTGATGAGGGTACTGCTTGACGCGCTGGGGTGCCTGCGCGATCTCTACGAGTTCCAGGAATTCGATCGCCTTCTTGTGCGCCTCCTTCCAGCCTGCGCGTCCATGGGCAACGAGCACCTCGGCGATCTGCTCGCCAATGGTGGTAACGGGGTTGAGCGCAGAGAGCGGTTCTTGAAAGATCATTGAGATGCCACCGCCACGAATCTTGCGCATGTAGGACTCAGGCTTGCCGAGCAGCTCCTCTCCGCGGAAGAGGACAGAGCCGGTGACGATCGACTGGTCTTTGACAAGGAGTCCGATTGTGGCGAGCGCCGAGACGCTCTTCCCCGATCCCGACTCACCAACCACCGCAAGGCACTCACCTTTCCTAATTGAGAATGAGACGTTCTCCACCACCTTGATCACGCCCGCGGCGGTCTTGAAGGAGATGTTGAGGTCCTTCACCTCTACCACTGGTGCTCCCTTTACGCCGCTCACTTGCGGCCTCGTGGGTCAAGGGCGGAGCGAAGCGTGTCGCCGATCATGTTGACCGAAAGTGCGGTGAGCACGATGAAGAGACCAGGGAAGCCGATCCACCACCAGTTCCCCTGCTGCAAGAACTTCGCCGACTCCGAGATGATGTTCCCCCAGGTTGGGACCGCAGGATTGATGCCGAAGCCGAGATAGCTGATGAAGGCCTCGCTGATGATTGCACCGCCGACAATGAATGGCGCTGCAACGACGAGCGGTCCGATCGCATTCGGCAGGATGTGACGCAACGCAATTCGGAGCGGCGGGACCCCTAATGCGCGCGCCGCTTCAACGAACTCCATCTCTCGAATTGCGAGCACCTGACCGCGCACTAAGCGCGCCAACCCCATCCACCCAAAGGTGACGAACACAAGGACAAGCGACCAGACGCCACCACCACCCTCGCCCTGGAAGATTCTGGCAAGGAAGAGGATGACAAAGAGTGACGGGATCATGAGGAAGACATCAGCGAGGCGCATCAGGAAGGAGTCAATCTTCCCTCCGAGGAAGCCTGCGATTACCCCGACAAGGGTTCCGATGGTGATAGATCCGATCGCGGTCGCAAATCCGATGATCAACGACGTTCGTCCGCCGTTTGCAACGAGTGTCATCACGTCAAGTTGCAACATGCCCGTCTCGCCAAATGGACGGCCCCATGCAGGTGGTCGCCCGACGAACCTGATCTCATCTGGTTGTGGCACCACATAGAAGTCATATGGGAGGAGGAGCGAACCGATCACCACGAAAACAAAGATCGCGGCAAGAATGAAGAGTCCACCTGGGCCCATGCGAGTCTGCATGAAGCGCCGACGCGCCTGCTGCCATGGGCTTTCGGAGACTGGAAGCTGCGCCTGTGGGGAGGTGCTCATAGCCGCACCCGCGGATCAAGGACGGCGTAGAGAAGATCGGAGATGAGGTTACCGATCGCGACTGCGGCGGCTCCAATGGAGAGAATGCCCATGAGGAGCGGGTAATCGAGGTTACTTATCGCGATCAGCGTGAGTCGACCAATCCCTGGCCAGCTGAATATGGTTTCGGTGATGAGCGCGCCAGAGACGAGGAAGGGGAAGGCGAGACCAATGTTCGTCGCGAATGGAATGAGCCCCGTGCGCAGGATGTGGCGGCGATTGATGCGCAGGTTGCTCAGTCCCTTTGATCGCGCGGTGCGCACGTGCTCCATCCCCATGGACTCCATCACGCTCTGGCGCACGTATCGCGCGTCGCCGGCCACGCTGATCGTGACGAGCGTTGCGACGGGGAGGATTAAGTGACTCGCCAGGTCTGCAATGGCAACGCCAGGGTTTTGGGAGAAGTAGACCCAGTATGCGTCGCTGCCGAACGCGGGAGATAGTCGCCCGTCCGTCATGCCACTGACCGGCGTCAAGCCAAGTGCCACGGAGAAGATCGAGATGAGCGCAAAGCCCAGGATGAATGTGGGGAAGGCGGCAATCACATAGGTGAAGACGCTGACGGTGTTGTCAAAGAGCCCGCCATTCCTCAGCGCAGTGATCACGCCAAGGACGACGGCGAGCGAGAGCCAGAGGGCTGCGGACAGGCCGGCCAGGATTAGTGTGGGGAGGAGCGCCCCGCTAATGCGCTCGATGACGGCATTCCCGTTCTCGTAGCTGTAGCCGAAATCACCATGCACGATGCCGGTGTCGACTCCCGAGATGAATGCGGGAAGGATGCTGGGGAAGCCTGTTGGGCCAAGCAGCGCCTCGATGCCGTCGGCGTCGCGGCGACAAGCGCCGAGCCAGCGGCAGTACTGCACAGGGACGGGCTTATCGAGACCGAGCGCCTTGACGTACGCCTGCTGCTGTTGCGGGGTGAAGCGCGGGTTATTCGCGTACTTCTGTTCTGGGCCGCCAGGGGCGGCGAGGAGGAGTGCGTAGATGAAGACGGTCGTGCCGAGCAGGATGAGGAGGCTCGCGCCGATCCTGCGCAGTGCAAACTTGAGCATCACCCCTCCTTCCCGCTTCCCCCGCGTGTCTGCCGAATCCTAGCCGATCCAGTCCCCGCGGCGCCCCTCTCGGCGCGTGCAGCGATCCAATACCTG
>DMUR01000065.1 GCA_003476885.1 Chloroflexota bacterium | reverse complement strand
GGTGCGACATGCGTCGCACCCGCCCCGAGTGACCTCCTGTTTGCGCTATGAAACCGCGGTGGCTATTCCGCCTCGTCCGCGATCGCTTGAAGGGCCGGAAGGAACGTATTCGTAACGTAATCGGACACGTTCATCGCTGCCTTCGTCAGCCGTGGCGTGAAATCGCTGTAGATGTATTCCCGAGCCTTCAGGTAGTTCGGGATGTACGCCTCAGCGCTTGGGCTCGATGCATTGGCGTAGCTCGCCTTTGCAATGTCCCAGTTCACGCCTTGCGGGAATCGCTCGTCCAGGGTCGCGAAGAACGCGTCCTGGTCTGCCTCTCGGGCTGGCATGCCGCCGTAGATGACGAGCAGTTCTGCCGACGCCTCGCCGAGCAGATACGTCATGAACTGGAATGCCTCCTTCGGGTGTTTGCTCCCAGCCGAAATGCGGAAGGTGTCCGCATTCAGATCGTTGCTGATCGTCCCGTTGTACGACGGAGTCGGCGCGATGTCCCAATCTTCACCGAGAACGTCGCCGAGACAGCACGTATACCAGGTGTAGGACTGGCCCATTGCGATCTTCCCTGTTGGGAAGGCGTTGCCTTGGCCCCACTCCTCCAGGGCGGCGACGTCCGCGTTCGGCATGAAGTAATCCTTAAATGCGCCGTCGTTGTACCACTGCCAAGCATCAATCCATCCACCTGGAACAGCAAGTGTCTTGCCGTCTGACTGGAGGAACTGACCTGGCTTGAACCAACTACCCCACTCAGGGGCGCCGTTCCATGGCTGCGCGTAGCCATACTGAACAATCTTATTCTTGTTGAAGCCCGCCTCGGTTGCGTTCTTGCCAGCACTGTCGACTGTCAAGAGCATGCCGATCTCGCGTACCGTCTGCCAGCTCCAGTCAACTTCTGCACCGTTCAGCATGTACTTTCCGCCGTACTCTGCCGGCGGTAGTTCGAGCCCAGCCTCTTCAAAAAGCGACGGGCGGTAGTACATGAATGACGGGAACGAGGCAAAAGGAAGACCGAGTTGCCCTTGTCCGCCGACTGCAAATGCCTCAACAGCTGCCGCTGGGAATTGCGCAAGGTCATAACCCGACTCTTCGATGAGCGGCGTCAAGTCCAGCCACTGTCCGTAGAATCCGTTTGAGCCGGCGACGCCAGCCGGCCCAACGACATCTGGCGGATTCCCTGCCGCATTCTGCGTGAGCAGGGTGTTCTTGGCGTCCGCATTAGGCACTACCTGAAGGGTGACCTGAATGTTTGGATTCGCCGCGTTCCACCTATCAACTACTGCCTGCTGCACAGGCACCTGTGTCTCTACGTTATCGCCAGTTCCAAGGCCAACGAACCAGCGCAACTGAACCACTTCAGTTGGCTCCGTCGAAGACGTTGAGCCGCCACACGCGACGGCGAGGAGCATCATCACCGCGGCAATCGCGCTGAGACGCCACTTCCTCTGATTCATGAGTCCCTCCTGCTTCTCGCGAAAGCACCCTCCAGCGGAGAGAGCCTGCTGTGCATACGAATACGCCTCACACGGGTGGTGCGGGGGGTGGGGTGCGGTGGGCGCAACCTTTGCGGGGGGCTGAGCGTGGAGGGAGCCTAGAATCAGCTCAGAACCGCAGTAGAGGGGGGTCTTTGAAGGTCAGCATTATTGGGGCCGGGAGCACCTATACCCCCGAACTCATTGAGGGGATCGGCGAGGGGAGGCTCGGCACACCCCTGGATGAACTCGTCTTGATGGACCTTGACCCTGCGCGCCTTGAGATCCTCGGTGGCCTGGCGAAACGGATGCTCGACAAGGCCGGCTGGAGCGGGCAACTGAAGCTCACCACCTCGCGTGACGAGGCGCTCGACGGACCAGACGCCTGCCTCGTGCAGTACCGCATCGGCGGATCTGCTGCGCGCGTCAAGGATGAGTCAATCCCACTCCCACACGGCGTACTCGGGCAAGAGACGGTCGGTCCGGGCGGCTGGGCAAAGGCGCTGCGCACCGTGCCGCCCACGATCGAGATCGCCGAAGCGCTCGCAAAGAGCAGCCCGAAGGCGTGGCTGCTCGACTTCGCGAATCCTGTCTCCATGGTGAGTCAGGCGCTGATCGGCGCAGGGCATCGCGCCGTTGGTCTCTGCAATTCAGCGATCGGCCTGCAGCGCAACGCGGCGAAACACTTCGGCGTTGCGCCTGAACGCGTGGAGATAGAGTCGGCGGGACTGAATCACGGCGCCTGGTATCGAGAGATTCGCGTGGATGGTCAGCCGAAACTTGCCAATCTCATTACAACCGAGAGTGCGAAGCTCGCCGAGATGACCGGCTGGAGCGAAGCACAGCTGCGTGAGGAGCGCGCCATTCCGAGTTACTACCTGCGCTACTACGCAGAGCCGGAGAAGGTGATCGTTGAACAGCGCGCCGCTGGCACGCGCGGACTTGAGGTGGCAAAGATTGAAGCGCAGCTCCTTGAAATGTACAAGGACCCTAACCTTGCCGAGAAGCCAAAACTTCTAGAGAGTCGCGGCGGCGCCTTCTACTCTGCGGCGGCGCTCGACCTAATCGCGGCGCTCACGGGCGCGAAGCCGGCCAAACTCGTCGTCAACGTCCGTAATGACGGCGCAATCCCCGATCTTCCAGACGATCAGGTGATTGAGGTGCTCAGTGATGTTGACGCAGCCGGCGCACGGCCAATCCCGATCGCGCCGCTTGGTGGCGCGCGCCGCGATCTGATCCTGAAGCTCGGCGCTTTCGGTAAGGCCACGGTCGCTGCGGCGCTCTCAGGCGACCGCGCGGCTGCGATCGACGCACTTGCGCTGAATCCGCTCGTGCCGAGCCACGACGTTGCAGAGGTGATCGGCGGCGAGCTCCTTGCGGCGCACGCAGCGAACCTTCCGCGCTTCGCGCGCTAGGTCGCGCTACTCCGCGCTAGATCTTTACGGGCTTCGCCTTCTTGATCGCTGCGCGCAGTGACGCTTCGGCGCGCGTGCGTGCGGCGGGTCCAGCGCCAGACTCGTCGAGCGCATAGAGCAGTGCACCAAGCGCTGGTGGTTCACGCAGTGGTCGCATTTCGGCGTTTGGAATTGCGGCGATGAGCGCCGCGTAGAGGCGAGAACGATAGCCGGGGAGCGATGAGAGGATCGTGCTGCCGATCAGCACGATCGGGATGCGCTTGCGGCGCGAAGGGGCGCGGCGCTGCGCCGCAACGGCGTAGGCAACGGCGTGATCAATCATTAATGTCTCAATCTCGCGCGCCACTCGATCACCGCGCTCTGACTCTTCTAAGAGCACGCGTCCGAGTGCACCAATCCCACCGTGAGGGACGCGGTCCTCCAGCACCGCGTCAAGAAGCGCGCGGAGTGATGGGAAGCCGGTGGTGCGCAAGATGGCGCGACCGAGACTCGTTCGTGGACCACGCCCTTCGTAGGCGCGTACCGCTGCGCCGAGCGCCGCAACGCTGAGTCCGCCGCCGCCGCCAAAGTCGCCAGAGATGTCGCCGAGTGCGGCGAAGCGCGCCGTCTTCCCCTTCTCGTTCACGCCGATCGCGTTCACGCCTGCGCCGCCGACAATCGCGATCCCAACGCCGTCGGTGGTTGCCACACGGAGACCCGCCTCGGAGTCGTTTCGTGTAGAGAGGTGGTCCGCAATGCGCGCCGATCCTCGGCCAGCGAGCGCGCCGCGTACCGCTTTTGCGTCGCGCGGCGTATCAATCCCCGCCATACAGAGGGCAACCGCCGCTGGTCGCTCGCCGCCACGCTTGGCGCGCGTAAGCGCCGCATCAATGCCAGAGCGGAGCAGCGCTGCCGCAGGGAGGAGTCCGATCCCTTGTGGATTGCTGCCACTGACACGCACCCAAGAGAGAAGCTTTCCGCTTGTATCTGCAAGCAGAATGTCGGTCTTGGAGTTGCCACCGTCAACTCCAATTATCAGCGCGGAGGCTCTTGCGCTTCGTTGCTTCACCGCTCGTTTCACCAGTCGACCTCACCAAAATTTTCTGGAATCTCTTCTGGTTCAAGTTGGTCAACTGTCACAAACGTCGCCCCCTCTTCACGCAACCGCGCAACAATGCGCGAGATCTTCTCGTGCGTATACGAAGGCCAGGTGTGGAAGAGGAGGATCGCACCATCACCGTGAGCGAGCGTGCTCGCGACCGCGGCATCTTCCATGTGTTGCGCCGTCTCGCGATGATCCCAATCGTCACCCGAAGCGCTCCAGAGCACCTGCTTGTAGCCGAGCTGCTCAAGCGCCGCGCGCACGCGAGGATCTTTTGCGCCAGCACCAAACGGCGAGCGGAACCACGGCGCAGGATCACGTTTGCAGATCGTTTCGATCGCGCCAGCAGCCGTCTTGATGTCTTCCATGAGCCCAGCTTCGGTGAGCAGGTGCATCTTGGCGTGATAGTGCGAGTGGTTGCCGATCAGGTGCCCGTCGTCCGCGATGCGGCGCGCCTGATCAGGGAAGGCCTCGGCCCAACGTCCCTGGACAAAGAAAGTGCCGTGCACGTTGAGGGATCCGAGCGTCTCGCGCAACCGGTCCTCCGAGCCGACCAGATGATGCGGACGATCGGGGTGCTCAGCATCAAATGTGAGTGCAACGCGAAAGTTAGACATGACGTGATTCTCGCATCAGGCGCCGAGCGCACGCCGGACGGTTGCCAACTCAGCCTCTCCGATCCCTCGCTCGTGCGCATGCGAGTACCAGTAGCCGCCCGCACGGGCAAACTCCGGAAGTGCGCGCAGCGTCGCCTCCACCTCAGACCATGTGACACCAAGGTCGTTGAGTCGCCAACGTGTGCCGGCCGCCGTGACGATTCTCCGCGCGCGATCGTGGTCGATCTCGGTCAGCGCAGTCATTGCGAGCACCCCCATCACCACGAGTTCACCATGCATGATCGTGCGACCCGTCACCGCTTCAAAGCAGTAGGCGAAGAAGTGCTCGCTCCCTTCTTCAAAGCGCGCGTGGCCAAGGTCGTGGCAACGCCACCCAATCTCGCGGTGCAACTCCATCAGCGCGCGAATCCCCGCCTCTGAGCGCGCGGCGATCTCTGGCGCCGCCGCCTCGAGAGCATCGATGTATCGGACGGAAGCATCCGCACCCTCCTGGTTCCACGCGGGATCAATCCCCTTTGCGACCGCAAGCTTCCAATCTGCGAGTGCGGTGAGGCATGAGAGAACGTCACCGATCCCAGCAGAGAGGAGTGCAAGGGGTGCTGCGCCCAAGATCTCGTAGTCGATCAGCACCTCATCGGGGACCGCGTCGCCGTCGTAGCGCACGCGCTCACCGTCGCGAAGCGCGCTCATGCGCGTGAAACAGGCGTCGACAGATGCGAGGGTTGGAAGCTGCACGAGTGGGAGTTTGCGTCGCCATGAGATCCACTTCGCCACATCCATCGCGGTCCCGCCGCCGATGCCGACCACGGTCACACCGTCGGGCGCCGCGTGCGCGAGAGCATCAAGCGTCTCTTGATCTAACGCTCTCGCGAAGACGAGGGCGGTCGGTGCGCGCCCGAACCTTGGCTCAACGATCGCCCAGGCTTCGGGCTGCGTCACTACCAGCGTCTGGCCGAGTCGATCGCCAAGCCCACGAGCAAGGCCGGCTTCGTAAGCGGCGGCAAACCCGTGCTGTGCGACAAAGGGGGTGTATCCATCACGTGCCGCGCGCGGTGCGGGGCCGCGGGTGATGGGCCGATCGCCTCCGTCACGCCCCGTCTTCCCTGTCTGCCACATCGCACCCACGATCGCTAGCATCTCATGATTCTTCGCTATTGACGACTTGCGTCCCAGATCACCGAGAGGAGCGAATCATCGCCGAGTGCATCTTGCGACAGTTCCCAAATCATGATCCCAGAAGCCTCCAGCTTTGCAAGCTCAACTTTAGTGCGGAGGGTTGCTGGACCGTTGTAATAGCGACTCTCATCAAAGTAAAGAATCTGATCACCGTTCGCTGCCTCTGGATCAGACTCAAGAAGTTTGTGATACGAGAGGTTCCCAGGGCGGGCGTAGAACGGTACGCCAAGCACCCGCTTCTCTTTGGGCAAACCCTTCGCGCCCCACGATGCGAGCGCCTCTTGTGCAAGGCTCATTGGTGAGTGCTCGGTGCCACCACCGTCGTAGGCCATGATGTTTACGAAGTCAACGAACTCAAACACCACAGGATCAATCCCCGCAGCGTTGCCAGCATCAGCCACGACCGCGGTGGTGAGCAAGCTCCCCGCTGGAAGAGCATTCCGAAGCTCCTGCATCAGAGAAACAAAGTTGGCACTTGATGCGCCAGCGTCT
>DMUR01000064.1:1041-4074 GCA_003476885.1 Chloroflexota bacterium | reverse complement strand
TACGTGCAGGAACGACCGCCTCGAGGCCACGCTCCGGATCAATGTGTAACGTCAGCCGTTTTGCGCGTGGGCTACGGACGAGCGTGTACGGGAATCGCGTCCCTGATTTGTCACTCACGGGAAGCATTGTCGCACGCCAGGCTGCCTCTACCTATCGCAGCAAGGTGTGCGATGCTCTGTCAATGAGTTCCACACCCCTCAACCGACGCAGCCGTTCCGCGATCTATATTGCGGTCTTCCTGACGTTCATTGATAACTTCGCACTTCTCCCCGTCATTGGCCCACGTGCCCAAGAGCTCGGCGGCACACCGTTCTTGGTGGGCATTGCGATTGCGGCGTACTCACTTGCGAACCTCGCCTTCAATCTGATCGGCGGAGCACTCGCGGACCGACTTGGACGGCGACGCGTTGTGGTGGCGGCACTGGTGATTAGCCCGCTTGCGATCGCGGTCTACGCGCTCGCCGATTCACTCCCGCTCTTCCTGACGGCGCGCGTGGTGCACGGTGCATCCGGCGGTGTGCTGGCTGCGGCACTCTTTGCTCTTCTTGGAGACGTGGCGGCCCCTGGCGAGCGCGGTAAGACGCTCGGACGTGCTGGCGCCCTCATTGGCGTTGCAGCAGTGGTTGGTCCCGCCGGGTCGGCACTTGTTGCCAACGTTGCAGGGATCAACGCCGTGTTCCTTGGCCTCGCGCTGCTGATTGCTGGCGGCCTTCTCGCCGTCCTGCCGCTCCTTCCAGAAACGTTCACGCCCTCCGTTGCCCGCATCCGAGCTCCGGGCGCATGGCGGCGCATCCTCGGGAACCGCACCATGCGCGTGGCACTCGTCGCGATCTTCGGTCTAGAGGCGGCGGTCGGGTCAATCACTGGCTTCATCAAGGATGGACTCTTTCAACGTGCGCTTGAGATGGGGCGCGACACTGAGGGTGCGCTCCGCTACGCAACGAGTGTGAGTGGCGGCCTCTTTAGCATCTTCGGTCTTGTCGCCATCGCGATCATGCTGAGTCGTTTCGCACAGCGCGTTGATAAGCGAGGTCCGTTTGGCATTTCGCTGGTTGGACTCGGCGCAATCCTTGTGGCGCTAATCCTGCTCTCGATTAGCCCAAGGCTCGAGATTGATCTGGTCGCAATGATCCTCTACGGCGTTGGGTACGGACTGATCTTCCCTGCAGCAGCGGGTGCGGTTGCCATGGCAACAGAGCCTGGAGAGCGCGGCCGTGCGAGCGGCGCATTCAATCTCTCGTTTGATCTTGGGATCTCAGCGGGTCCTATCCTTGGCGGCACGTTGACCACACTGATCGTTGGGCTGACCCCCTTCTCTGGTGGCCTCCTCCTCGTGGCGGTCGCGCTCCTCCTTCTCCCGATCGTGGGGCGTGAACGCTCCTGATACACTCGCCCCCCTCGGGGCTATAGCTCAGTTGGTAGAGCGCTTGCATGGCATGCAAGAGGTCAAGGGTTCGAATCCCTTTAGCTCCACCAAGCACCTCGCAGCGGAGACTCGCGGGCGGGTACGCTTGAAAAGGAGAGGAGCCCCAATCTGTGGCTGATCTAGACGATCGTTTGGAGCGATACGATCCTCGCGAGATTGAGCCGCGCTGGCAGGCGCACTGGGAGTCGCTCGGTCTCCACACCACAGATCTCACCGACACCGCCGCGCCACGCTACTACCTGCTCACGATGTGGCCATACCCATCCGGCGACCTGCACATTGGTCACTGGTATGTGAAGACTCCAACCGACGCGCTGGCCCGCTACAAGCGGATGAAGGGCTTCAACGTCTTCTACCCCGTTGGCTTTGATGCCTTCGGCCTGCCGGCAGAGAACGCCGCCATCAAGCGCAAGATTCATCCGCGCGAGTGGACGGTGGCGAACATGGAGAACATGCGCCGCCAGTTGCGCAGCATGGGCGCCTCGTTTGATTGGTCGAAAGAGGTTGTCACCTGTGACCCCTCCTACTTCGGCTGGAACCAGTGGATCTTCCTGAAGTTCTACGAGAAGGGTGTCGCCTACCGAAAGCAGGCGCCCGTGGACTGGTGCCCTTCGTGTCAGGTGACGCTGGCGCGCGAACAGGTCGAAGGCGTGGATCGCGTCTGCTGGCGCTGCTCCACCCAGGTCACGAAGCGCGACCTGACGCAGTGGTTCTTCAAGATCACCGACTACGCGGACGAACTCCTCTCCTTTGAGGGGATCAACTGGCCTGAGCCGATCCGCACGATGCAGACAAACTGGATTGGCAGATCTGAAGGGGCCGAAGTGGACTTCACCGTGGCGAAGGCGGCGCATCACCCTGGCGGTGAGAAGCTGCGCGTCTTCACCACCCGACCAGACACGCTGCACGGTGCAACTTTCATGGTGCTCGCGCCAGAACACGAACTGATCCAGAAGATCACATCACCCGCGCAACGCGCCGCCGTGGACGCGTACATTGAGGCGACAAAGCGTAAGTCGGAGATTGATCGACTCTCCACGTCAAAGGAGAAGAGTGGCGTTGCCACTGGTGCGTTCGCCGTGAACCCAGTGAACGGCGAAGAGATTCCAATCTGGATCGCGGACTACGTTCTTGCGGGCTACGGCACGGGGGCAATCATGGCGGTCCCCGCGCACGATGAGCGCGACTACGAGTTTGCCCAACAGTTCAAGCTCCCAATCCGCACCGTTGTTGCGCCAGCGGAACTCGCCGCTACGCCAGACGCGGTGCAACTCCCGTATGTCGACAAAGGTGATGGTGCCGCCGTTGCAGTGAACAGCGGCGAGTGGAGTGGCGCCGCCTGGCCAGCATCGTTTGAGCAATCAGTTGTCATGGTAGAGAAGGCCGGCGCTGGGAAGCGCACCACCACCTATCGGCTGCGCGACTGGCTGATCAGCCGCCAACGCTACTGGGGGACACCAATCCCGATCATTCACTGCGAGAAGTGCGGCCCTGTGGGCGTGCCTGCAGATCAGCTCCCCGTCACGCTTCCTGACGACGTGGACTTCAAGCAGACCGGCGAGTCGCCACTCAAGAGTGCAACGGCGTGGCTGAACGTCCCCTGCCC
>DMUR01000064.1:0-944 GCA_003476885.1 Chloroflexota bacterium | reverse complement strand
ATTCACCGGCGGCCCCGTTGATAAGAGCCTTGTTGACGCGTGGTGCCCTGTGGATCAGTACACCGGCGGTGCAGAGCATGCCGTGATGCATCTCCTCTACTCGCGCTTCTTCACCAAAGCACTGCGCGACCTTGGGCTGATCAGCGAATCCGAACCGTTCACGCGCCTCTTCAATCAGGGACAGATCCTCGGCAGCGACGGCGAGCGGATGAGTAAGTCGCGCGGCAACGTGGAAGATCCCGACGCGCTCGTTGCAAAGCACGGTGCAGACGCGGTACGCCTCTTCCTGATGTTCATGGGACCGTGGGACCAGGGCGGCCCATGGTCTGGAAGCGGCATCAGCGGCATCGTGCGCTTCCTCGGACGCGTCTGGACGCTTGCGCTCGACCCGCACGGGAAGGAGCCTGGTGATCCGAACGCGGGCACGCTGCCGAACGGTGAGGACCAGGTCGCGGCAGAGCTCAGCATCCGCCGCGCGGCGCACAAGGCAATCGCGGGCGTTGAGGCAGACATTGAAGCCTTCCGCTTCAACACCGCGGTTGCGAAGTTGATGGAGTTTGCCAACTCCCTCTTCCCATATCGCGGCAGCTCTGTTGCTGGCGGGACAGCATGGAGCGAAGCGCTCGACTACCTCTTGTCAGCACTCGCCCCAATGGCCCCACACCTTGCCGAAGAGATGCACAGCCGCCTCCAGGCGGAGCGAGGGACTGCCGTGACCGACCCGGCGTGGCGCTCCATTCATCAGCGCAGTTGGCCCGTTGTTGATCCATCACTCCTTACTGCGAGCACGCGTGAGCTCCCAATCCAGGTCAACGGGAAGCTTCGCGACAAACTCACCATCTCCGCCACCGCAACAGAGGCAGAGATCGAAGCGCTCGCACTCGCATCAGATAAGGTGAAACTCGCACTTGAGGGTCGCCCGGTGAAGAAGGTCATCCACGCCG
>DMUR01000080.1 GCA_003476885.1 Chloroflexota bacterium | reverse complement strand
GGCCGCGCCGACCAGGCAGGATACGCAGCCTTGGCCGCCGCGATCGCGCTCTTTGCGGTGTTGCGATCGCCCTTCGTGAAGGTTCCAACCACGGAACCATCTATTGGCGTGCGCTTCTCAAAGGTCGGACCGTCAGTCAGCCACTTCCCATCAACGAAGTTGCCGTAGCTCGCACCAAGGAGGGTGCGCGCCTCGGCGAGACCCGCCTCATATCCCTTATGGATCTCCTCATTGGAGTCGGAGAGGGTGGCGTACGTGATCTTCAACTTCTCAGCCATGGGTCCATCCTTATCTACTGCTGGCGCAAGAGGTGCGCCACTCCCCGCGAGTCTACTCTCCTGCCTCCACTCTCGGCGCTAGACGCCCTGCGCTGCGCGGCAGGCGGCACACAGCCCGTGCACCGAGAGGTGGTCGAGATCGGCGCCGAAGCCGGTCGCAGATGTGATCGCCTTCAAGATTGGCGCTGCGGCGGCGGCGTCCAACTCTTTTTCGGCACCGCAGCCGCGGCAGTGGAGGTGACCGTGTTCCGCCGTCCCTTCTAAGTGATAGGTTTCGCGCCCATCGGGTCCGTGATGGTGCCGTGCAAGGCCGAGCCCTTCAAGCAAGTCGAGCGTGCGATATACCGTCGAGGGGGTTGCGCTCGGGTCCTGCTCTCGCACCCGTTCAATGAGTTCCGCACCGGTCGCATGTCCATCTGAGGCGGCGAGGACATCCACGATGATCTGCCGCTGCTCCGTCCAACGCTGCCCGCGCCCCTTCAGCGCAGCCTGGAGCCGCTCCGTTAAACCCTTCCCCGCTCGCTCTGTTGGCATCTGGGCAGGATAAGGGATGCTTATTGCAACATGTTGCGATAGACTGACCGTATGCACCCATCCCTCCACATTCCTGACGGATTCCTCGCTCCAGAGGTGTCGATCGCACTCTGGGTGGCAACTGCCGTGGTGATCGGGATCGCCCTGCGACGGATCGCATCGGGGCACGCGAACGCCCCTGCGCGAACGGTCCTCATGGGGATTGCTGGCGCATTCATCTTCGCCGCGCAGATGTTCAACTTCCCCGTCGCCGCCGGTACGAGCGGCCACCTCCTTGGCGGCGTGCTCGCAGGCGTGCTGCTCGGTCCGTGGGCGGGGAGCATCGTGATGGCAACCGTGATCGGCATTCAGGCACTCCTCTTTCAAGACGGCGGGCTCCTGGTGCTCGGCGCAAACATCTTCAACATGGGCGTGATTGGCACGCTCGGCGGATCGCTCGTCGCGCGCGCAACGTCCGAAGTGGTTGGTGGAGGGCGTAGAGGTCAGTTTGTGGGCGTCGGGTTCGCCGCGTGGCTTTCGGTCATGGCAGCAGCCGGCCTCACCACGCTGCAGCTCGGAATCTCAGGAACTACTGACATTGGTATTGGCCTCCCCGCGATGCTTGGGACCCATGCACTCATCGGCATGGGCGAGGCTCTGATCACCATCGGCGCGATCGGGTTCATCAGCGCAAGCGCGCCAGACATCCTGAGCGAGCGCACCTCCGAGCGAGGTGCGTCAGCTCCACGTCGCATTGCGCTCGGCTCAGTGATTGCGCTGATCACGGTGAGCCTGGCAGCTCTCTTTGCCTCGGCGAGCCCCGATGGACTTGAGCGCGTCGCAGAAGATCTCGGATTCCTAGATCAGGGCCAGGGACCAGCATTTGAGCTGTTGCCGGACTACACCATTCCAGGACTTGATGGAACCGTGTCCACGATTCTGGCGGGTGCCGTTGGCGTCGCCGTTGTGGTCGTGATCCTTCTTCTGCTCGGACGAGTTGCGGCGCGACGCCGTTCGGCATAGCAAATGATCGCAACTGGTCGCCAAGATGCACGCGCGGCGATCGTTACCACGCTACTGGTGACTCTTGCGGTCGCACTCCTCCCTACGGGGAGCTATCTCGCCTATCTACTCGTCTGGCTCGCGGTGGCCACTGTTGCCGCACTCAGCGGGATCGCGCCCGCGCAGCTCGCGCGACGCGCACTCGTCGCGCTCCCGTTCGTCGTTGCGGCACTCCCCCTCCTCTTCACGCGGAGTGACGAGATCATCTGGGCGGGCGAGTTGGGGGCGATCAGCCTCAGTGTGAGTGGTGCCGGACTGCGCATCCTCCTTACTACGGCGCTCAAGGCGTGGATCTCTGTCCAGGTTGCGTTGATCTTAGTCAAGCTCTATCCAATTGAGAGCATCGTCGGATCACTCCGCGCACTCAAGCTCCCTGACACGATCGCAACAAGTGCGGGTCTCACCATTCGCTATCTCGACCTACTTCGCAACGAGGCGACACGGATGCTTCGCGCGCGCTCCTCTCGCTCCGCAAGCCCCATCGGAGAGACACGCGAGCGCGCCGGCGGCTCTATTCCGTGGCGTGCGCGAGTCACGGGGAACCTCGCTGGCGCACTCTTCCTGCGTGCGTATGCCCGCGCCGCGCGCGTCGAGGAGGCGGCAACGGCGCGTGGGGCGCGTGGCTCGCTCTCGTTCGGCGGACTGCAGCAGACCGATCCTCGCATCGTTCAAAAGGCGGCCCTTGCCTTGGCCACATTTGCACTGATCAGCGCCGCCGGCGCGCTTCTGCCAAGGTTCTGAGATGAGCGACGCGCACACTCACAGCCACTCGCACGCAGGGCTCCCTGCCGCACATGCGCACCCGCACGCCCACGACGGCGAACCGACAGGTGATGACCACTGGGTACACCTCGAGCACCTTCACTTCAGATATCCCGACGGCACCGAAGCGCTCCGTGGCGCTGACATGCATGTTGCGCGCGGCGAGAAGGTGGCGCTCCTCGGGCCGAACGGCGCAGGGAAGAGCACGCTGATGTTGCACCTGAATGGGATCTACCGACCAACGCATGGAAGTGTGCGCGTTGCAGGGATGAACGTATCTGATGAGACGATCGGTCGCGTGCGCGCAGAGGTCGGGCTCGTCTTCCAGGACCCAGACGATCAACTCTTCTCGCCGACCGTGTGGGAAGACGTGGCCTTTGGTCCAATCCATATGGGGCTTGATGCTGGTGCGGTGCACGACCGTGTCGAAGCGGCACTCGCCGCTGTCGGCGCACTCGACCTTGCCACTCGGCCACCGATGCGCCTCTCCATTGGCCAGCGGAAGCGCGTGGCACTCGCCACCGTGCTCTCCATGGAGCCGAGCATCCTTGTCTTTGACGAACCCTCCGCCGGCCTCGATCCGCGCGGACGGCGCGAGTTGATTGAGCTCCTTGGGACGTTGCGCCAAACGCTGATCGTCAGCACGCACGATCTTGAGCTTGCGCGCGCCGCTTTCTCTCGCAGCATCGTGATGGGTGGCGGACGCATCGTTGCCGACGCACCAACCGCTGAACTGCTCGGCGATCAGGCGCTGCTCCTGCAGCACGGACTCGCCTAACGCG
>DMUR01000077.1:1170-2805 GCA_003476885.1 Chloroflexota bacterium | reverse complement strand
AGGAGCGTCTCGCCAGCGGCGAGCGCGGCGGGCTCGGTGCGACGACGAATGGCGTGGAGTGATCCCACGCCAGGGTTGCCGAGCCAACTGAAGATCAGCTTCTTGGCGCAACCGGCGGCCACCATCTGGTCATAGACAAGATCGGGCGTCATGCGCGCAAGTGTCAGATCGCGGCGTTTCTGGCGGATGATCTCGTGTCCCGCCGCAAAGGAGATGCAGTGCGTGAACCCTTCGATCGCTACCGTGTCGCCATCGTGGACGTGCGCGGCGATTGCGTCGCGCATGCTGAGGAGCTTGGATCCGGTCGATCCGGACACGCCGAGTTCCGCGGTGCTACTAGCGCCGCGCGGCGACGGCCGCTGCAGCCTCGGCGAAGATGCGTACCGCCGTCTTGATCTCTTCGGCGTTGACAACGAGTGGTGGGCTCATGCGCACACCGCGATCGCCACACGTCAGAACGAGGAGTCCGCGCTTGAACGCCTCCACCTCAACGTCAGCTGCCGCGTCTCCATCCACAAAGTCCACGCCGATCATCAGTCCAATGCCACGGATGTCAGTGACGAGGCTGTTCCCCTTGAGCGACGCGCGCAGGCCATCAACGGCCTCCTTGCCGCGCGCCACCGCGTTCTCCATCAACTTCTCGTCGCGGATCACTTCAAGAGTCGCGATCGCCGCTGCTGCAGCCACCGGGTTTCCACCGAACGTGGAGCCGTGGGAGCCAGGCTTCCATCGCATCCAGTGCTCCTTGGCAATCACGGCGCCGATCGGCATGCCTGAGCCGAGCCCCTTCGCCGTTGCAACGATGTCTGGCTCAATGCCGAAATGTTCGATCGCCCACATCTTTCCAGTGCGGCCAACGCCAGACTGAACTTCGTCAACAACGATCGCAATGCAATACTTGTCCGCAATCTGCTTGAGACGCGGGAAGAAGTCCTTATCTGGGACCACGTAGCCGCCCTCGCCCTGGACTGGCTCCACCACGAACGCCGCGATCTCGTCACCCGGAATGGTGCGCGCAATGATCCGCTCCTCTAGTTCGTCGAGACCCTCACTGCCGAACGGCACATGGAGGAAGCCTGGAGCGAGTGGGCCGAAGTGCGCGTGGTACTTCGCCTTGGAGTTGGTGAGCGTCAGCGCGCCGAGCGTGCGCCCGTGGAATCCGCCAACAAAACCAACGATCCACTGTCGGCCACTCATGTAGCGCGCCAACTTAATGGACGCCTCTACCGCCTCGGTTCCTGAATTCTGGAGGAGAACCTTTGATGGCCCCTTCCATGGAGCCGACGCGGCGAGTGCCGATGCCAGCTCCTGGTAGCGCTCTTCGTAGAAGTCGGAGGCGCTGTAATGGATGAGTCGCTGCGCCTGCTGCACGATCGCATCAACAACGCGCGGATGGCAGTGACCGGTGGAGTTCACGGCAATGCCTGCGCAGAAGTCGAGGAAGACGTTCCCATCTTGATCTTCAACGCCCATCCCGAATCCACGGACTGGCGCAAACGGATAGGCGCGCGGCAGGCTGTTTGAGACCACCGCCTGGTCGGCGGCTACTTGGGCGAGCGCCTTCGGCCCTGGCACCTCGGTGACGAGGTGAGGGAGGCTCGCTGGCCACGCCTGGGGCTTCTCAATCACGGTCAT
>DMUR01000077.1:0-1067 GCA_003476885.1 Chloroflexota bacterium | reverse complement strand
GTGCGGGCCGCTGACCGATTCGGCTAGCGAACGATCGTCTGGCTCTGCTCGCGCAGGTACTGCTGCACGTAATAGAGACCGCCGCCGGACTTCCCTGTGGTGCCCGACTTCTTCCAGCCGCCGAACGGCTGGACCATCGGCCAGGCGCCCGTGGTGGAGCCGGCGCGGCGGTTCACGTAGATCACGCCCCCATGGATCGTGTCGAGGAAGGTGCGGATCTCCTTCTCGTCTTCGGTGAAGCAGCCCGCCGTGAGGGCGTACTCACTCTCATTCGCGAGTGCGATCCCTTCTTCAAAGGAGCTCACCTTGGTCACCGCAACGAACGGAACGAAGAGCTCATCCTTAAACAACCGATGCGTTGCAGGGAGTCCGCTGACCACCGTTGGGGCAACGTAGAAGCCCTTCGCAAGATCACCGTCAGTGAGTCGACCGCCACCAATCTCAATCTTCCCATCGCGCTTCGCCTCATCGCACGCAGCGAGGAAGGTGTCCACGGAACGTTGATTGATGATTGGCCCAAGGAAGACACCGCGCACCGTTGGATCGCCAACCTTCAACGCCTTCGTCTTCTCAACGAGCAGCTTCACGAACTCGTCGTGAACAGAGCCCTCAACGTAGACGCGGCTGTTCGCCGAGCACTTCTGCCCGCCGAGCCCGAAGGCTGAACGCATCACGCCCTCCGCCGCCTTCTCTAGGTCAGCGTGCTTGGAGACGATCGTCGGATTCTTTCCGCCCATCTCAACAATGACTGGCTTCGGATAGTTCTTCGCAAATGAACGGAAGACCTGCATCCCAACTTCAGATGAGCCGGTGAAGGTGATCCCCGCAACATCTGGATTCTCCTGAAGCTCAGCGCCGACGCTGTCGCCAGGTCCCATCACCATGTTGAAGACGCCGTCAGGAATCCCCGCATCCTTGATGGCGCGTGCAAGAAGCACCGCAGAGAGCGGCGCATCAGACGATGGCTTCAACACCACGGTGTTGCCAGCCACGAGTGCGCCGCCAACTGGGCCACCCATGAGCGCGAACGGGAAGTTGAATGGACTGATCACCGCCCAAACGCCGTA
>DMUR01000044.1:5725-6479 GCA_003476885.1 Chloroflexota bacterium | reverse complement strand
TACGGCACGCCTGCAGCGACCACGCGCGGCATGGGCTCCGCTGAAATGGAACAGATTGCCGTCTGGTCAGCAGAGGCGATCGCGCGCCGCGAAGATCCTACGGCACTTGCACGTATTGAGGCCGAAGTGATCAAGATGGCGCGCGCCTTCCCAGTCCCTGGTGCCGACGCGTCAGCGCTTGCACAAGCAGGCGACGCGCAACCTTCACGCAGCACAACATGATCTTCGCTGCCGCAGCGCTTGTCGCTGCGTTGACAGCTGGTATGGGAACGCTCGTGATGCGCGCGATCGCGCGAAAGTACAACATTGCCGATCACCCGAGCGAGCGAAGGATTAACACCAAACCAGTGCCGCGAGCAGGCGGCCTCGCCGTTGCAGGTGCGTTCGCGCTGATCGGAACACTTCTTGTGATCTTCTCCGCGCAACTCGGACTCAGCGCAGGAAGTGGTTCGGCGGAACTGACGAGTGATGGCGCCGCTGCACTCTTGCTCGGTACGGTGATCGCTGGAGTGATCGGACTGATTGACGACCGTTACGATCTGCGCGCGCGCTGGCAGATCATTGGACAGTTTCTGATTGCGCTAATCCCAATCGCCTTTGGGTTGCGGATCGCCTTCATCTCAAATCCGCTCGGCGCGGGCGACCTCCTCTTCCCCGACGCGATCGCGCTTGGCGTCACGATCTTCTGGACGCTCGGCATGCAGAACAGCATGAATTTCATTGACGGACTGGACGGACTCTCTGGAGGGATCTC
>DMUR01000044.1:0-5552 GCA_003476885.1 Chloroflexota bacterium | reverse complement strand
ACGCGCTGGCCGTCCTTGCACTTCTCGGTACGGCGAAGGTGGCCGCGGCGCTTCTCATCCTTGGCGTGCCCATTATTGATGCACTCTTTGTCATCGTTGGGCGAATCGTCGCCGGACGATCTCCATATACGCCGGACGAGAGCCACATCCATCGCCGCCTCCTCAGCTACGGCTTCTCGCACCGCGGCTCCGTCCTCGTCCTCTATGCCCTTACCGCAGCACTCTCCATCCTTGCGCTCCTCCTGACTGGAAGCGCCACGCTCTACGCCTTCATGGGCCTCTTGGTGGTACTTGGCGGCGTGGTCGCTTACCTCTCTCGTGCAACCGAGCGGACCTCCAAGTGAGCCTCCCTGAGCGTGCCCCTGGAGAGCAGCGCGAGAGTCAGACCCCTCGGCTAGAATCGCCGCGGAACCCCAACGAGCCGCCTGCGGAGGCTGCCTTCGAAGGGAAGAGCGCCTACCTCGTGCTCTTCTCGCAGATCGGCGCAATGCTCCTCGTGGCGAACCTTGGTGGGGCACTCCTCGGGAACTGGCTGGACGGGCTTCTTGGGAGTGGACCACTCTTCTTGGTGGTTGGATTCCTCGGGGGCTTCGCGGTCGGCTCGATCGGAGCGGCACGCACCGTCCGCCGGGCGCTGAACATGATTGACGAAGAGGATCGCCGGCGACGAGAGAAGAAACTAGAGGCGCGAGTCAACGAGAAGTCTGGAAGGAGCGAGTAGTGAGCATCGCGGCTCCCCGCACGTCCGCGACACGACGCACCCTCTTGATTGCAGCGCTCGGCGTCCTCCTGCTCGATGCCTTCGCCATCGTGATGTTTGGCGGCGTTGGACTCAACGGTTTCCCGGGCGACGTGATCAAGCGCGCGCTCGAACCAATTGTTCCTTACACGGTGATTGATCTTGGTGGCGACCCAACGCATGTTGCGTCGCTCTTTGACTTCTATCCGAGTATCACGGGCTCGATCATCATGAGTTGGATTGTGATGGCGGTGATCATCGTTTCATTCTCACTTCTTGCGCGACGTCTCAAAGAGATCCCGAGTGGCGTGCAGAACGCGGTTGAGTTTGCGATCGAGGGTCTAACGAACTTTGCGATGGGCATTGGTGGTCCGGGTGCAAAGCGCTTCATCACCTTCTTCCTCGCCTGCTTCCTCTTCATCTCGATTTCAAACTGGTCGGGGCTGATCCCTGGCGTTGGACGCGTGCATGAGTTCCGTGCACCAACAAGCGACGTCAATGTGACCGTCGGCCTTGCCCTCGTCGCCTTCGTCTACTTCCACTACCAAGGGTTCCGTGCGCTCGGCATCGGCGGCTACCTGGGCAAGTTCTTCACGCTGAAAGGGGGTCCGGTCGGCCTCTTCGTCGGCGTTCTCGAGTTCTTCTTGGAGCTCGTCAAACCAGTGACGCTTGCGATGCGACTCTTCGGCAACATCTACGGCGGAGAGCTCGCGCTCACTGTGATGACTACAATCACGCTCGCGTTCATTCCCCTCGCCCTGTATGGCCTCGAGCTCTTCGTCGGCCTGATGCAGGGGATCATCTTCAGCGTGCTCGTCCTGGTCTTCACCATGCTTGCCATGGAGGGGCACCACGAAGAGGGGCACGATGAGCATCACGAACCTGCTGGGGCAGGTGAAGGCTCCGTAGCAGGAGCAGAATCACAAGTTGCGGCACACTAGCCGTAGCTGAGAGACAGCAAGACCGACCGAGCGGAAGCGTCCGGACGGCGGTCACAGTAGGAGGTAGGAAGATGGATCAGCTCCAGGCGGGCATCGCAGCCCTCGGCGTCATTGGGCCGGCCCTCGGTGTCGGTATCGCAACCGCAGCGGCGGCAAGCGCGATCGGTCGAAATCCAGAGGCGGCCGGCGCAATCCGCGGCGTCTTCATCATCGGTGCAGCGTTCGCAGAAGGCCTCGGCGTTCTCGCGATCGTGCTCGGCATCCTTTCACTCGTTCTTTAATCAGCAAACGTGCAGATCGTTGAGGCGCAGATGATTGAGTTGATTCAGGGAGTGCTCGGAGCCTTCCCGTACGCTGAGGCCGCCGCTGGCGAAGCCGAAGGTGCGGGCTTGAGCTTCAATCTCTTCTGGATCTTGATCTCTGCGGCGAACTTCGGCTTCTTCATTATTGTCTTGCGTGCAGCAGCGCTCGGTCCCATCACAAAGATGTTGGATGAGCGACGCGAACGCATTGAGCGCGGCCTTCGCGACGCGGCAGACGCCGCACTCGCAAAGGGGCGCGCAATTGAAGCGGCTGACGCCTCCTTGGCAGAAGCACGACGTGAGTCAAACGAGATTCGCGCCAACGCGGAGAAGGCGGCGGCGCAGATTCGCGAACAGCAGGCGGCGTCACTCAAGGTCGAACTTGAGAAGATGCGAGCCGACGCAACCGCAGAGATTGAGGCGGCGCGCGTCAGCGCACTCGCGTCTATTCGAAGTGAGGTTGCTGACCTTGCAATCAGCGCGGCGACCAAGGTGGTCGGCGCATCAATGGACGGTGATCGTCAGCGTGCACTCGTTGGCGAATTCCTGGACGAGCAGCGCGGGAAGGGGAACTGATCGTGGATCGACCCCTCGGCTCTGCACGACGATACGCAGCGGCACTCCTCTCCCTTGCGGGTGAGGGTGGGGCGGCAGAGGCCCTCGTGGCTGAGCTTGATCGAGTGGCGGAGGTAGTGAACACCCCAGGGGCCCGCACAATTCTGGATGATCCGCGCACCCCACCGGCGGCACGCGTCGGCGCGCTTGAGGCGGCAACCGGAGCAACGGTGAGCCCAGCCGTGCACACGCTCATGGGAGCGCTCGCTTCGCGTCGAACGTTGGGACGACTTCCCGCGATCGCAGAAGCAACGCACGAGGCGCTGGACGCTCGCAACGGGATCGCGACTGCGCGCGTGAGCACACCTTCAGAGATTGGCGCAGACGAGCGCAGCAAGATTGAGGCGCAGGCGAAAGAGATCGCTGGTGGCAGCGTGCGCGTCAGCTATGACATTGACCCAAGCCTTGTTGGAGGCGTCACGCTTCGCGTGGGCGACCTCCTCATTGATGGAAGCGTCAAAGGAAAACTCGCGCGCATGCGTGAGCGCATCCTTTCGGCAGCCGGCTGAACCGGCGCAGCGCGTAGAGCAGCGAGGAGCAGAGAACCATGGCAATCAAGTCAGACGAGATCATCAGCATCTTGAAGTCGCAGATCGCGGGCTTTGACGGCGGCGCCGAGTCGCGCACCGTTGGCACGGTGGTCGAAGTGGGCGACGGTATTGCGCAGGTCTATGGACTCTCTGGCGCTCTCTCGTCTGAACTTCTGGAGTTCCCTGGCGGCGTGGCCGGCATGGCACTCAACCTTGGCGAAGAGACGGTCGGCGCCGTGCTCCTTGGTGATGCGAAGAGCATTAAAGAGGGCGACACCGTTAAGACCACCGGTCGCGTTGTTGAGGTTCCAGTTGGACCAGAACTCATTGGTCGCGTGGTTGATCCGCTCGGTCGTCCACTGGACGGCAAGGGTCCAATCAACGCAAAGAAGAGCCGCCCCGTTGAGCGAATTGCGCCGGGCGTGATCAGCCGCAAATCAGTCACCACACCAGTGCAGACTGGTATCAAGGCGGTTGACGCACTCATCCCAATCGGTCGCGGCCAGCGCGAGTTGATCATCGGTGACCGCCAGACCGGCAAGACCGCCGTGGCGATCGACACGATCATCAATCAGAAGGGGAAGGGCCTCATCTGCATCTACGTTGCAATCGGCCAGAAGCTCTCCACGGTGCGCACCGTTGTTGCCATGTTGGAGAAGCAGGGCGCCATGGGGCACACCGTCGTTGTGGTCGCAGGCGCCGAAGATCCAGCACCACTGCAGTACCTTGCGCCGTTCGCCGGTTGCGCGATTGCAGAAGAGATCATGGAAGAGGGCGTCACCGTTGACGGGAAGGAAGTGCGCGACGCACTCTGCGTCTACGACGATCTCTCCAAGCACGCGGTTGCGTATCGCGAGATGGCGCTCCTCTTGCGCCGACCGCCAGGACGCGAAGCGTATCCAGGCGACGTCTTCTATCTGCACAGCCGACTCCTTGAGCGCGCCGCGCGACTCTCGGACGATCTGGGCGGCGGTTCAATTACGGCGCTTCCAATCATTGAGACGCAGGCGGGCGACGTTTCGGCGTACATCCCAACAAACGTCATCTCTATTACAGACGGACAGATCTTCCTTGAGACCGACCTCTTCAACGCGGGTCAGCGACCGGCGGTGAACGTTGGTATCTCCGTCTCGCGTGTGGGTTCCGCCGCGCAGACGAAGGCAATGAAGAAGGTTGCCGGACCGTTGAAGCTCGACCTTGCGCAGTACCGAGAGCTCGCGGCGTTCGCGCAGTTCTCTGGCGACCTTGACAAGTCAACGCGCGATCAGCTGACGCGCGGTGAGAAGCTCTCCGCCATCACACGCCAGCCACAGTACGCACCAGTGGCGGTGGAGAAGCAGGTCGCCATCCTCTACGTTGCGTCAAAGGGGAAGCTGGATGACGTCCCTACACCGCGCGTGAGTGAATTCGAGAGCGGCTTCTACACGTTCCTTGATCGCGAGCGCCCACAGGTGCTCGCCGAACTCGCTAAGGAGCAGGCGTTGACGGACAACGCCGCGAAGGGCCTCGACGAGGCCGTTGACGTCTTCCGAAAGAGCTTCCTCGCCTAATGGCAAGCCAGCGCGAGATCCGACGACGCATCGGCGCGGTGAAGAATATTCGCCAGATCACGCGCGCCATGCAGTTCGTTGCCGCCTCCAAGTTGAAGCGTGCACAGGAGTCCACGCTCGCAGCACGACCGTACGGTCACTCCATTGATGAAGTGATCGCGGACCTCGCTTCGGTGCTTGGTGAGGAGGGGCATGCCCTGCTCCGCAAGCCCGCCGACGATGGAGCGAAGCTGATCGTTCTCTTTACCACCGACCGTGGCCTTGCTGGCGCGTTGAACTCCAACCTAATCCGCTTCGCCATGAAGGAGTTGGAGAGCGCAGGGCCCGGCACCCGCATCGTCACGATCGGGAAGAAGGGTCGTGATGCCCTGGCCCGGGGTGGGTATGAGATTGCGGCCGCCTTCCCTGGATACGGAGACAAGCCCTCCTTCGCCGATGTCACCCCACTCGTACGCCTCCTCACGGATGACTTCCTTGGCGGTCGCGCCGTGAACGTCACGCTCATCCACCCAACCTTCGTCTCCACGCTGGTGCAGCGCCCAGAAGGGGTGCAGCTCCTCCCAATTCAGCCAACGGTGGATACGGCGGGGATCCCTGGGAATCAGTTCCTCTTCGAGCCAGATCCCGCCACCGTGCTGGAGGCGCTCCTCCCTCGCTACGTTGCCACGCGCATCTTCCAGGCGGTGCTGGAGACCACGGCGTGCGAGCAGTCGAGCCGCATGGTGGCAATGAAGAACGCAACAGAGAGCGCGGGAGATCTCATCAGTGATCTCACGCTTACCTATAACAAGGTGCGACAAGCGAACATCACCCGAGAGATGATCGAAATTGCTTCGGGCGCAAGCGCGCACTGAAGCTGAGAGCGTAGGAGGAGT
>DMUR01000114.1 GCA_003476885.1 Chloroflexota bacterium | reverse complement strand
CTCGCTGGTGCGCTCGTACCCCTGGAGGAGGCGGTGGCCCGCGCAGACGAGCTTGAGGGCTGGTCGGCGGCGCTCATCTCACACATTGAGGCGCTGGCGACGTAAACGCCTCTTGGTACGCGGCGCGTACCTCTTCGTATGCAGGATGGCGCGATGCCACTCTCCATTGCAAGTAGCACCCTCGTTGGGATCCGCGGTGCCCCCGTTGAGGTGGAGGTTGACGTTGCCACAGGGATCCCTGCGGTACGCATTGTTGGGCTCCCAGATGCCGCGGTTGGCGAAGCACGCGAACGGATCCGTTCGGCCATCCGCTCCTCAGGATTCACCTGGCCGGCACGCCGAATCACCGTAAATCTCGCCCCCGCCGATCTTCGAAAGAGTGGTGGCTCCTTTGACCTTGCGATTGCACTCGGAATCCTTGCGGCGAGCGGTCAACTGCGCCTCGCGAGTCGGCAGATTGCCGCGCTCGGAGAGCTCGCGCTTGATGGGAGGGTTCGCGACGTACCGGGCGCGCTACCGCTTGCCCTCCCACTCGTGGCACATCACGAGCGCACCCTCCTCCTTCCAGTGGAGACCGCGGTGCAGCTCGGTGCGCATGCTGGGGTTTCAGCACACGGTGTTGCGACCCTGAGGGAGGCGGTGGATTTACTTCACGGCGCTGCGCCAGTTGTCCACCGGATGCCAGCATCCAGCGGTGTGGCTGACCTGCACAGCCAAGAGGATCGTGTTCTCGCGCCCGATCTCTCTTCAATTCGTGGTCAGCCAATGGCAACGCGCGCGCTGTTAATCAGTGCGATCGGACGCCTCCCACTGTTGCTTGAGGGGCCTCCGGGTGTTGGGAAGTCGATGTTGGCGCATACGCTTCACGGCATCCTGCCAGATCTCACGAGCGCTGAGGCGACCGAGGTTGGTGCAATCGCTTCAGCAGCGGGTCGCCGCTCCCCAGTACCGCGACCCCCGCTGCGCACACCGCATCACGATCTCACGGTCGCAGGTTTGATTGGAGGTGGCCCACGGATGACACCAGGAGAACTCACTTGGGCGCACCGAGGCCTGCTCATTCTTGACGAGATCGGGGAGTTTCGTCGTGACACGCTTGAGGCGCTTCGTGAACCGCTAGAGCGCCAGGTGGTTCGCCTCTCGCGTGCTGGGCGATCAGAGCAGTTTCCTGCAGCGGCACTTCTTGTTGCAACAGGAAATCCGTGCGGATGCGGCGAACTAGATTCGTTAGACGGATCGTGTCTCTGCACGCCCCGCGCACGACGTCACGGCAGCCTATCGCTCTCGGCGCCGATTCGTGATCGCTTTGCGTTACGTATTCGACTCGGCCGCCCGGTCACTCCGATCAGCACCCTCCCGACAGGGAACCTTACAACTGCAGCTGCACGGGAGGTAGTTGCCACGGCGCGTGCTGCGCTGCCAGCGGAAGGAGAGACCTCCAAACGAGTTGACCCGATGCTTCTGCGCGCATACGCACGCGGGCACACGGATCGAATCAGTGGACGCGGCTGGGAACATCTCGCAACGATCGCTTGTGTCACAGGTCTGTTGGGCGGCCGGGAGTCGTTTGGCGAGTCGGAACTTGCCGAGGCGCTGCACTTTCTTGGTGCTCGCTGATGCGGAAGATCCTGCCAGGTGACGCAGAGATTCCGCTTCGCCGCCAGATTCCACTCGGCCTCAGCCCAGACAGAGACCGCCGCCGCCCACTCTGGGTGCACGGCGACCCTTCGGTGTTAGCGCTCCCTGCGATTGGCATTGTGGGGACTCGCCAGCCAAGTGCACACGGACTTGCATCCGCCCGCACGATCGCAGCGACCTGCGTGGCTGAGGGGTGGGTTGTGGTGAGTGGCGCGGCGCGCGGGATTGACGAGGCGGCGCATGAAGCGGCACTCAGCGCTGGCGGGAGAACGATTGGGGTGTTGCCGAGTCCGGCACCTGGGGGGCTGCGTCAGGGAGCACGGCGGCTCGGCGACCAGATAATGAGCGCGGGCGCGCTGATTTCCGATCGGCCGCCCGGAACTCCGCCCGCAGCATGGAGTTTTGTCGCCCGTAACAGCCTCCTCGCGGCGCTCACCGACGGCATGATCGTGGTTGAAGCACCCGAGGGGAGCGGGGCCCTCATCACCGCTGAGGCCGCATCTGAATTCGGTCTCCCGCTTGCCTTCGTCACGGCGCCGTACGGTGCGAAGAGCGCTGTGGGCGGCCTCTCCTGGCTCGCACGTGCTGAAGAACCCACCCTTCTCCCTCCTGATGTGCTCCCACCGCAGCTGCTGGTCGACGATCAGGGGCTACGAGCGTGGCTCCGTGTCTGTGCGGCGTCGTTGCGCGAAGACAGAACCGTCCGTGCACCTCAGGACACGCTTCCAGCAGCAGCGCCAACACCCGGCGGGTTGCGCGGTTTGATCCTTCACGCCCTCGGCCGTGCTGGCGCGGCGGGGCTCACTGAGGGGGACCTGCTCGGGGTGAGCGAAGGGGTGGAGGGGGCGCTCCCGAGCGCGCTGACCCTGCTGGCGCTCCAGGGCCTCGCTGAGCAGCGAGGAGGGCGTTGGAGGGTCTGTGAAGGGGCGGTGCTACGCTCTCGCGCATGAGTAAGGGAGTGACGAAGAACTTGGTCATCGTGGAGTCGCCTGCCAAGGCGGCCACGATTGAGCGCTACCTCGGCCCGGACTATACGGTGCTTGCCTCCTATGGGCACGTTCGCGATCTCCCCCAGAAGGCGCGCCGCGCGGCAAAGGGGAGCGTGGCGGCGAAGCGTCCACGACGGAAGAAGGGCGATCCCCCCGCACCGAAGGCGGCGAAGGGGCTCGGCAGCCTGGCGGTAGATGTGGAGAACGGCTTCACCCCGCACTACGAGATCATTGAGGAGAAGGAGGGGCGCCTCGCCGACATTCGCCGCGCGGCGAAGGGCGCGGAGTCCGTCTGGCTCGCCACCGACCTTGACCGAGAAGGGGAGGCGATCGCCTGGCACGTTGCCGAAGCGCTTGAGATCCCCGAGGCGGATCGGCGCCGAGTCACCTTTAGCGAGATCACCAAGGGGGCGATCCTTGAGGCCTTCAGTAATCCTCGCGCGATCAACCTTGACCTGGTGAATGCGCAGCAGGCTCGACGCATTCTGGACCGTCTCGTCGGGTACAAGCTTTCACCACTCCTCTCACGTCTGGTCGCCCCACGCTCTTCAGCGGGGCGCGTGCAGTCGGTTGCCCTTCGACTCGTCGTTGAACGTGAACGTGCCATTCGGGCATTCATCCCGCGCCACTACAGCACGGTTGAACTTGGCATTCGGCCCGCCGTAGACCCGGAGCTCGTGATCCCAGCGAGCCTCGTTGGGCCTAAGGGCGAGAACCTCGAGGTTGATCCAGAAGTTGCTGAGGCTGCGGTTGCACGGATCACGAACGGAAGTGCCACCGTCACCGAGCGCAGCGAGAGCACGCGGAAGCAGCGACCAGTACCGCCGTTCACCACATCAACGTTGCAGCAGGAGGCTGGCCGAAAGCACGGCTACCGCTCACGCGTCACGATGCAACTCGCGCAGAAGTTGTACGAGGGCGTAGACATTGGCGGTGAGCGCACCGGTCTGATCACGTACATGCGCACGGACTCTCCCACGCTGAGTCAGCAAGCGATCAGCGAAGCGGCAGAGGTGATTCGCGTGCGCTTCGGGAACGAGATGGTCGTTGAGGGTGGCCGTCAGTACGCGTCAAAGTCGAAGAGCGCGCAAGAGGCGCATGAGGCGATTCGTCCCACGAGCTTCCATCGAACACCTGAAGAGGTTGCCTCCTATCTCGACGACCGCGAGTTGAAGGTCTACACGCTGATCTGGCGCCGGGCAATCGCATCGCAGATGCCTGACAAACTCTCTGCAACCACCACACTCTTCTGGAGTGTTGGTGAAGATCGACTCAAGACAAACGCCACGCGGACCCTTGAACCGGGATTCACCGCCGTCTACCTAGAAGGGAAGGACGACGAAGATGAAGACGCCGAGGCGCAACTCCCTGATCTCCCTGAGGGCTCGAAAGGGACGGTGGCAACAGTGGAGGCGGTTGCGCATCAGACTAAGCCAGAGCCGCGTTTCACCGAACCAACCTTGGTCAAGGAACTTGAGAAGCACGGGATTGGCCGCCCCTCAACATACGCGGCGATCATTGAGCGCATCCAAGAGCGGGAGTACGTAGATCGAGACCGCGATAATCGACTTCGCGCCACACGACTTGGCGAGACAGTGTGCGATCTTCTGACTACTCACTTCACCGCATTTGTTGACCTTGGCTTCACGGCCGGGATGGAAGAGGAGCTCGACGCAGTTGCGGAAGGGCGTGCGGACTGGCGTGAGGTGCTTGGCAAGTTCTGGGCAACCTTTGAGCCGCTCGTCACGGAGAAGGCGGCAAGCATCGGGGCGGGCGACTACCGAAGCCGACCGAGCGAAGAGAAGTGCTCTGAGGGCCACCCAATGGAGGAGCGCCTCGGACGATTCGGGTGGTACCTCGCGTGCAGCTTATACCCAGAGCACTCCGAGAGAAAATCGCTCTCCAAAGTGATCGGCGATGACACGCCAGGCGGCGACGTCCCCACGCTTGAAGGGGCGGGGCTCCCGTGCCCGCAGTGCGGGGCCGAGCACGGCGGGAAGATGGCGCAGCGACGGAGCCGTTTCGGTTACTTCCTTGGGTGTGATCGTTACCCCGAGTGCAAATTCATTCCGAAGGCAGAGGTCCCTGAGGAGTTCCGCCTCGCCTTTGAAGCTGCCTGCCCCGCATGTGGCGGCGAGCATCAAGGAAAGCTGCGCCCACGACGGAACACCAAGAGGAACACCTACTTCTATTCATGCGATCGCTACCCGGAGTGCAAGACGATCCGCCCGCGCCCAACGGGGGCGGTGCATGGTGGCTGCGGGGCGGTCATTGGCAAAGATGATGAAGGGGGGATCTGCACACGATGTGGCGCGCGCGTTGATCTCCCAGAGGGGGAGCTGCTCGGACTGGTGGTCGCTGGCGGCACACCTGATCCGCTTGCATTCGCACCGAAGCGTGGCCGCCGCGCCGCCGCGGGTAGCGTGAAGGCTGAGGGGAATAAGGCGAAGGCTGCATCTCGTGCCCGAACAACCAAGTCAAAGGGGAAGCCGAAACGAGTGCCCGTTGGAGTTGCGGTTGCAGTCGCCGCTGCGGAGAGCGCAGGCGGCGCACCTGCTCCTGAGGACGAGGCGACCTGATGAGTGGGGGCCGGAGAGCGGCTCCAGTGACGCGTGGCGGAGCGTCCGATCCGGACCCTCGCGTCGCCCCCTTCATGCAGCACCTCGCCGCTCGCACGCTCTCTGTTGCGACAACTCGTTCGTACCGCACGGTCGTGGAACGATTTCTCGCTTGGTCCGATGGAGAGGGGATTGATTGGCGCCAACCTGAACGTGGCGATCTTCGACGCTACGTGGCTCGACTCGGTGATGGCGCGCAGCGTTCAACGGTGCAACAGCGCCTGGCGGCGCTCGGAACGTTCTATCGGTTCTGGGTGCGCCAGGGGAGCGTGCCGAAGGATCCACTGCACGCGCTGGCACGTCCGCAACGGGAGCGAAGACTCCCCGACGTCTTGAGCGCGGAGCAGGTGTCGCGCCTCATTGACACAGCCGCAGCTGGTGAGCCGGCGGCGTATGCACTACGAGACACCGCACTGATTGAGCTCCTCTATGGTGCGGGGCTTCGCATTGCAGAAGTCGTCTCAATTGAGGTGAGAGATCTTGATCTCGCGCGGGGCGAGGTGCGCGTCACAGGAAAGGGCGAGAAGGAGCGTGTGGCGCTCTTTGGTGCGCCGTGCGTGAGCGCACTCCAGCGCTACCTTGCTGACGGTCGACCGCAGTTGATGGCTTCGTCTGAGGGGGTGTCGTCCGCGCTCTTCCTTAATCGGAACGGTGCGCCACTTGGCGAACGCGGCGCACGCGCGCGACTCGACGCAACGGCGAAGCGCGCCGGTCTCCCCGCCGGCTTTCATCCGCACACGTTGCGTCACTCCTTTGCAACACACCTTCTGGATGGCGGCGCGGACCTCCGCGTGGTTCAAGAACTTCTCGGTCATGAGAGTCTCGGGACGACGCAGGTGTACACCCATGTTTCTACAACGCGCTTGCGTGGCCTCTATGCGTCGGCTCACCCGCGTGCGCGCAGAGGGGGTGCTCGATGACGAGTCAGGCCGTCCGCAACAGTGCCCTCCTCTCCGTTGCCGCCTTCGCATCACGTCTGCTTGGCTGGGTGCGACTGATCGTCCTCCTTGCTGCGTTCGGTGCTGACGGTCGACTCGACCCGTACCTTGCAGCCTTCAAGGTGCCAGACATCATCTATCAGTTGATCGCTGCGGGGCCGCTCTCTAGCGTGCTCGTCCCACTCGTTGTCCGCCTGCGTACTGAGGGTGATCCGGCGCGGGCGCACAGGATTATCAGCGCCGTCTTTCTCCTTTTCGGACTTCTCGCGCTTGCCGTTGCGTTCCTCGCCATCGCTCTCGCCTCCGGGCTGGCGCAGGTGCTTGCTCCAGGGATTGGCGTTGCTGGGCAGGAGGAGGTGGCGCAGCTGAGCCGAATCTTGGCCCCTTCTTCCGTGGGCCTCGGGATCGTTGCTGTGGCGAGCGTCTGGAGTGCGACAAGTGAGCGTTTCTTCGCCTCCTCCATTGGACCGCTGGTGTACAACCTCTCAGTCATCCTCTTCACACTCTTCGGCGCATCCACCTTTGGGACGACGGCGCCAGCGGTTGGCACGGTGGTCGGTGCCGCTCTCTTCGCAGTAATCGCGCTGATTGACGCTCGAGCGGGCGGACTTAGGCTGGTGCGACCGTCGTTTGGTGACCCGCTCCTCCTGCGCGCACTCCGTTCACTAGCGCCACGCATTGGTGGACTTTTGGCCATCCAGGTGGTGCTCACCGGACTGATCGCCGCAGCGAGCACGCTCGGCGCGGGAAGCATCACCGCGTGGTCGTATGCGCTCTCTTTGGTCCAGTTGCCGCTCGCCATGGTGGCTGGCTCGATTGGCACCGCACTCCTCCCAGTTGCCGCACGCGTGTTGCACACAGAAGGCCGTGCGGGGCTTGCGCGGGTCTCACGCACCACGCTCGGTGCGGCACTCTGGATGCTCACTCCCGTTGCGCTGCTCGGTGCGCTCCTCGCCGCTAATCCCGCGCAGCTCGCGTTGGGAATCGATCCTGCAAGCGCGGTCGGCACACTCCTGGCCGCAGGTCTCAGTCTGCTGCTCCTCAGCCTCCCGATTCAGGGGATCACCAGTGTGGCGACGCGCCTCTGCTACGGCACAGGCGACACTGCAGGTCCGGTGCTCTGCAGTCTGATCGGCGCGGCAACGATGGCGCTCAGCGTCGCTCCGCTGATTAGCCTCTTCGGATTTGCGGGGCTCGCCGTTGCCGTGCTCATTGGAGAGCTCCTCGAGTCGCTGCTCCTTCTGATCAGACTTCGCGCGCATCTGGGTGGGCGACTCTTCCGCGATCTTGCAAACCCGATTGGTGCGGTGATACTCGTCGCCCTCGTCGCGCTCGCGATTGCAGCAACACTCGCCACCGCACTCGGCGCGCTACTGACGCGGGAGACACTGATCGTGCGCGCGCTTTCGGACAGCCTCGCCGCGTCTCTCGGACTCCTTGCATATCTCGGCATAAGCAGGCGATTCGGCCTAACGGCGGCGACCGCCCCTCTCGATGCGTTGCGTCACGCCACCTCTGCGCTCCGCGCGCGCGTGGGGGCTCGCTCGTGACGCGCGTCGGCACCGCTGGAATTGAGCGCGCACCTGAAAACCTCTTCCAGGATCCTGTGTTGCGTGCCGAGTGGGATGAGCGTGCGGTCGCTGCGCCTGGTGGTGATATGCATCAGGGGAGCGCATTTGCTGCGGATCGCATGCGACGCGGAATACGTGTGGTGCCGCTCTATGTGGATGGCGCACCGCTGCTCGTCACGGTGCGGAGACTTCCGATCCTTGGGCTCGGCATCGCAAGCATCTCGCGAGGCCCTGCAGTCAAGGCGGACGTAGCGCCAGAGGAGCTCGTGCAGATCCCTGAACTGCTCCGGCGCGTGGCTCACTGGCTGCGTCGCGAGGAGGGGGTGGTGGAGTTGCGCGTTGATCCCTGGGCCCAGGAGAGCGCGTCACTGCGCGATGCATGGAGCGCCGCGGGATTCTCCCCGTGCGAAGAGAGTTTCTTCAGTCGTCACTCAATGTGGATTCGCGCAAGTGCAGTGCGCGGACAGAGCGAGGAGGCGCTCTTCGCGCAGGTCAACGCGACGAAGCGGAACGAGGTGAGTGCGGCGCGCCGTGCTGGCGTGTCCGTCCGTCGCCTCGAAGCGCCTGATGTCGTGCTCCTTGCGAACGTAGCCGACATCGTGAACGAGACTGCAGTGAGGCGTGGCTTTGCAACGATTGACCCAGCCCGAACGCTCCCCACCTGGTCAGATCTGATGCGCGCAGGGCAGATGGAGGTGTGGCTCGCTGAGCTTCCAGACGGCACGCTCGCCGCGGTGGAGACGGCGCTTCGGCATGGTGAACGCCTCACCAGTCATCACGCCGGATCCCGCGATCTTGGCGACCGAGCTCCCGTGGGCGTGGTGCCGCTCTTGCGATGGACGTTGATCAATCAGGCGCGCATCGAGGGGAGGATTGCGGACCTCGGCGGCGCTGACATCGCGGGTCACCGTCAGGCTCCGGAGCCTGGGGATCGCATGTACGGGCTCTACACCTTTAAGCGTGCCTTTGGAGCATCATGGGTCGAGATGAGTGGCGCGCATCGTATAGAGGTCAACCCCCTCGGCGCTCGGCTCCGAGGGGCGCTTCGTCGCGTGGCGGGTGGCGCCCGATGAACGCGGAGGTTCGGCCAGAGAGAACGATCAGTGCACTCGTGGCGCGACTTCGTGATCGCGGACTCCTCCACGCGGATGCTGAGGAAGCGCGCGCTGAAACGACGCAGGAGATCACCTCAGGGGTGCAGAGTGACTCACGCCTCACGCGCCCTGGCGGAATCTTTGTTGCGATTCGCGGCGCACGCGCCAACGGCGCAGACTTTGCGGCTGATGCGTTCGCCCGCGGGGCGATCGCCACGCTTGCCGAGCCTGCTGAGGCGAAGTTGATCCTGAAGGCGTTAGGCGATCGCGCGCCGCTCGTCATCACGGTGACGCACGCTCGTCGTGCACTTGCTGAGGCTGCCGCCTGGTGGGAGCGGGACCCGTCCGAAGAACTGATCGTCATCGGGGTGACAGGCACGGATGGGAAGACCACCACGGCAACGTTCCTCTCGACGGCGCTCACTGCCGCTGGTATCTCTGCAGGGCTCCTCTCAACCGCGATCGCGCGTGTTGGGGGAGTCCAGCGTCCAACCCCCATGCATCAGACCACACCAGAGGCGCCAGCGCTGCAGGCGCAACTAGAAGAGTCTCGACGTGCTGGCGATCGCGCGGTGGTTGCCGAGACCACGAGTCACGGACTTGCGCTTGATCGAGTGGCGTCTATCTCCTACGCGGCTGGGGTGTTCACAAACTTTGGCTCAGACCACCTTGATCTGCATGGAACCATTGACGCATATCGCGCGGCAAAGCTGCAGCTGATCTCGCGCATCACCGGCTCACACGCAAGTCGTGCAGCGGGGCTTGCTCCACTCGCAGTGATACGGCGTGCCGACCCCGCACTTGCACCGTTCGTTGCCGCGGCAGATGCGGCCGGAGTCAGAGTGGTTGATTTCGATGTTGCCGAAGACGGAGCGCTCTTGTTGGACGGTGCTCGGCACGTCGTGAAGTTGCGCATGCCAGGGCGCATCAACGCGCTCAATGCTGCCGCGGCGCTTGCCCTGGTGGCGGCGTGGGGACTCCCGCTTGCGCCAGCGATCGCAGCAGTTGCGGAGGAGCCTGGCCCGCCGGGTCGGAGCGAGCGAGTTGCATG
>DMUR01000013.1 GCA_003476885.1 Chloroflexota bacterium | reverse complement strand
CTGCAAGCAGCGTCATCAGCGCCACGCCAGATCCGGCGCACCCAGACACGTGCGTGACGCCGTCGAGCCTGGTCACCCGCGGAAGGCGATCAAAGGCGAATGAAAGTCGACCACCCCACGCATGCGTCACCGTGGTTGACGCAAGTTGCGGGTGGATCTCGCGCATCCTCGCCGTCAACGTGCATGCAATACGAGGGAGCGAATCTGGCCAGAACGAGGTGCGGCCACCAAACGCGATGCGCCCGTCTGGCGTTGGTCGCCAGTAGGAGAGAAAGTTGCGCGTGTCGAATCGCATCTCGCCGTTACCAGACACTTGCGCGAGCAACTCGGGTGCGAGTGGTTCCGTGGCGATCATGAAGCTCCCCACAGGGATCGCACGGCGGCGGAGGGCGGGGAAGAGTCGATCGGCATAGCCGTTGACCCCGCCAAAGATGTGTTGCGTACGGACGCTCCCTCGCGGCGTGCGCACTTCGTACCCACCTGCAATTTGAAGGATTCCGCTGGCGGGAGTCTGCTCGCGAATCTCAACGCCCGCCGCCTGAGCGGCAGCCGCCATCGCGGCGTGCAGTCGCGCAGGCTGAACGCCACCACCCTCGTCCACGGCGAGTCCCCCTGCAAACGACTCGCTGCTGGTGAGTTGCTGGACGGCGCTTCGGTCGAGGAGTCGCACGGGGAGGCCGAGAGACTCGCGCAGATCCGCTTCCGCGCGGAGGCCAGGGAGGCCGCGCGCCGAGTGCGTCAGCTCCACATGTCCAGTTCCGCTCCACTGCGAATCGATCCCCGTAGTCGCCAGGAGGGAGGCGTCTCCTGGGCCCGCAAGCGTCGCCACACGGCGCACCGCGGCACGTGAGAGGTCAAACCATTCGCGTGCGCCTTCCGTACCGAATCTCTTGATGATGGAACTCGTGGATGCACCGAACCCCACATGCGCCATGCCACCGTTGCGACTGCTCGCGCCGTCACGGAGTGCGCCCTTCTCGAGAAGGAGAACGCGTGCCCCGCGTTCGGCGGCTCGACGCGCCGCGGAGAGGCCGGAGAAGCCGCCGCCGATGACGACCCAGTCCACGCTGCTCGGGAGTGGTTCGCTCGCGGACGCGGCGGCGCTGCTTGGGTTGGGTGCATCGTCGTGCCAAGCGACCGCGAGGCGTACGTCTTGCATGCGTTCACCATAGCGCGGCTAGACTGCAGCGATGCCAACCGATGTCGCACAGCGCACCCGCGGCCGACTCCAGCTCGCGCTGATGATTGGCGTGGGGCTGGGGAGCACCGGCTACATTGCGGCGATCACCGTGGCAACGATCGTTGCGAAAGATCTCTCCGGTGGGTCAGCGTTCGCTGGGCTTCCTGGTGCGGCGATCGTCTTGGGCTCCGCCACCGCCTCACAACTTCTCTCGCGCGTTATGGTGCGTCACGGGCGTCGCGCCGGCCTCACGCTCGGCTATGGACTTGGCGCCGCAGGTGCGGTCGGTGCTGGCGTTGCGGTGATCCTCGGCTCATTCCCGCTCTTCCTCCTCTCTACCGTCTTCATGGGTTGTGCGAATGCCTCCAATCAACTCTCGCGATACACCGCGGCAGACATGTATGACGAGACGAAGCGCGCCACGGCAATTGGGCTCGTAGTGTGGGGCTCAACGTTCGGCGCGGTGGTGGGGCCGAACCTTGTGACGATCGCGGGCGACGCGGCGGAGATCTTTAGCCTGCCGCGCCTCGCGGGAACGTACGGCGTGCCAATCATCTTCGTGACCGCCGCGGCACTACTCACGCTCGTCTCACTTCGACCCGATCCGGCGAGCCTTGCTCCGGCGACTGCAGCGGAGACGCCTGGCGGTGGTGCGAGCGTGGCACAAATTGTGGCGCGTCCGCGGGTGTTCGCCGCAATCATCGCTCTGGTTATTGGTCAGGTTGTGATGGTGCTCGTCATGACGATGACGCCGCTGCACATGGCGGATCACGGCCACGGACTTGACGCCGTTGGCCTTGTGATCAGTGGGCACACGTTTGGAATGTTCGCCCTCTCGCCACTCTCCGGCCGCCTTGCGTCGCGATTCGGCACGCCCCTCGTGATCGCCGCGGGACTCGCGGTCCTCGCCTTCTCATCGGCGCTCGCCGCCGTTGCCCCTCCAGATGGCGGGGTGATCCTCTTTGTTGCTCTCTTCTTGCTCGGATGGGGGTGGAACCTCGGCTTCGTCGCTGGCTCAGCACTGCTGACGGAGGGACTCTCCGTCAGCGAGCGCACGCGACTCCAAGGTGTGACGGACGCGTTGATCTGGAGCTCCGCCGCCGCTGCGGCACTCGGTTCGGGGGTCGTGGTCGCTGCCGCCAGCTACACCGCACTCGGCCTTCTTGGGGCGGCACTCATCGGACTCCCCGTCTGGGCCATGCTGCGCGGGCGAACGGCGCTCCGTCGCGTCAGTTCAGCTGCGGTCTCCGTGCCAGAGGTTCCGCTCGACTAGTCCTGCTTCTGCGCGCGAACGACGCTCTCAAACTTCTCCTTGTGCGACCCGTCGCAGAACGGCTTGTTCGCCGAGTGGCCGCAACGGCAGAGGCCAGTGCTATCACCTTCGTGAGGGATCGCGTTCCCTTCAACATCAACGATTTCAAACTCTCCCTGCACCTTGAGGGATCCGTTGTCTCGTACCGTGATCTTCACCTTCTCGCTCATTTCTCTGAACCTCCTTCGTCTACGCGTCGCATCATGCACCTCGCCAAGCGGCGACCCCAAGCCTATCCCGCTTTGCAGGAACCTCATCTGGGACTCTCGCTCGGGCAGGGTAGTATTCGCACTTCGGTGACTGAGGGACCTGCGGGCGCTCGCCTTGCGCCTTCGCCGGGAGGGTTCTTGCCATGGCAGATCCAAAGCAGACGAAGTTCGTCCTCGACGAGTCGAAACTGCCGAAGAGCTGGTACAACATTGCGGCGGACCTCCCGTGGCCTCAGCACCCGCCGCTGAATCCGCAGACAGGGAAGCCGCTCGGCCCTGATGACCTTGCGCCGCTCTTCCCGATGGCCCTGATCGGCCAAGAGGTGTCGAGCGAACGCGAGATCGAAATTCCAGAGCCAGTGCGCGACGCGTATCGGCTCTATCGACCGAGCCCGCTCTATCGCGCACACCGCTTGGAGAAGTTGCTGGGGACACCGGCGAAGATCTTCTACAAATACGAAGGGGTGAGTCCCGCAGGTAGTCACAAGCCGAACACCGCAATTCCGCAGGCCTTCTACAACGCGCAAGAAGGGGTGAAGCGGCTTGCAACGGAGACAGGTGCTGGCCAGTGGGGGACATCGCTTGCATTTGCTGGGGCAATGTTCGGCCTGGAGGTGAAGGTCTACCAGGTACGGGCAAGCTACGACGCAAAGCCGTATCGACGGATCCTGATGGAGACGTACGGCGCGCAGGTGGTTGCAAGCCCGAGCCCAGATACAAACTATGGACGCTCAGTCCTTGCGTCGGATCCGAAGACCTCCGGGTCGCTCGGGATCGCGATCAGTGAGGCGGTTGAGGATGCCGCGACGCGCGATGACACCAAGTACGCCTTGGGCTCCGTGCTGAACCACGTCCTTCTTCACCAGACGGTGATTGGGCAGGAGACGCAGCTCCAGCTTGAGATGGCGGACGTTGAGCCGGACATCTTGGTTGGCTGCACTGGCGGCGGGTCAAACTTCGCCGGGTTCACCTTCCCGTTCATTGGCGCAGCGTTCCGTGGTGGTCGCAAGGTACGCGTGATTGCGGCGGAGCCAACGGCGGCTCCGTCACTCACGCGCGGCATCTATGCGTACGATTACGGGGACACCGCGCACATGGCGCCAATGGTGAAGATGCACACGCTCGGTTCGGCGTTCATGCCAGATCCAATTCACGCAGGAGGACTCCGCTATCACGGCATGGCACCGCTCGTCTCGCTCCTTAAGGAGAAGGGGACGATTGAGGCGGTGGCAATTCCGCAGCGCGAGACCTTTGAGCGTGGCGTGGAGTTCACGCGCGCTGAAGGGATCCTCCCTGCACCAGAGGCGAATCACGCGATCGCCGCAACGGTGCGGGAGGCGCTCAAGGCGAAGGCTGAAGGGAAGGAGACGGTGATCGTCTTCAACAACTGCGGCCACGGCTTCCTTGATCTCGCGGCCTACGAGAACTACCTGGCTGGGAGGCTCGAAGACCTCGATCTCTCCCAAGGGAAGATCGACGCAGCGCTCGGGGATCTCCCAAAGGCGTAGCCCTG
>DMUR01000038.1:6347-6478 GCA_003476885.1 Chloroflexota bacterium | reverse complement strand
GTCGCCACGATGTTCAGTGGGTCCCACGCCGTGGTGCGAATCTCGGTGCGTTCAAAGCGAATCCCAGCTAGTGTGGCGAGTGCAAGGTCACGATCGGCGAGATCGTCTTGATCCAGCGCTCCCTCTGGGAT
>DMUR01000038.1:0-6296 GCA_003476885.1 Chloroflexota bacterium | reverse complement strand
AGCACGCGTGCATCTGCCGCAGCGCCGAACCGGTCCCACTCCCCGTCGTGATCGTGAATACCAGTGGCTGTGGCGGCAACGGGGTGCAAGGCGGCGAAGCGCGCGAGGAGCCCCGCTGCGTCGAGCCGATCAGAGTTCATCGCGGCAGGGTACCATCAGCGCATGGGTGCACAAGACACAACCGACGCCTTCTTTGAACTGCTGAACGCGGACAGCCGCGACGAAGCGCTCAAACTCATGGAGGAGCGCGTGGAGATGCGCATCCATGTTGGCGAAGGGGTGCAGATGCTCAAAGGTCTTGAGCGCGTTGGCGGTTGGTTCCTCCGCGCGGATAAGGGCTTACGGATGATCCCAGGCGAGATCAAAGACACTGGCCATCAGGTGGAGTGCGACATCCTTGTGGTCCGACCTGGCGCAAAGAGCCACAAGCTCGACGCCACGATCAAGGTTGAAGCTGGGAAGATCACGTCAATCAATCTCTCCCCCGCAAAGGGGTAGCGCCAGCGTTCTATTACGGCGCTGGGGTCGGCGAGATCTCCACGTTCGGGAGAACGTTTGGGATCAGTAGTTGCTCCCCAATCTTTAGGTTGTCCGGGTTTCCAACCTGAGGGTTCGCGCCAAGGATCACCTCAACGCTCACCTTGTACTCCTGACTGATCGCGTAGAGGGTGTCGCCGCGCTTCACCACATGAATCACAGGGGCGGGCGTTGGAGTCGGCGTTGGCGCCGCGCTCTCCTCTGGCGTGGCGGTTGCACTCGGAGAGGGATCTTGGCCGACTCCGCTCAACAGGTTTTCAGACCACTTCAAGATGGATGGCGTTGCGAAGAGGATCACGCCAATCAGCACCACAAGTGCGGCGAAGCTGCGCAAGCTGCTCAGCGCGCGCGGGAGACGAATCAGCGCCTTTGGCAACTCGTCCTCAACGTCCCTCCGGCGATGCAGTGGGAGCACACGCGCACGTTCATCGTCCGCTTTCACGTCATTCGGAGCCTCTAGTCCCGCCGTTGACCAGATGGTGCCGTCATCAGCGTGCTGCGCCACAAGGCCCTCATCACCGCGAGACGCAGCGGCGAGCTCATCCGTCGGGAGTGGCACCGCGGTTGCGAGCGGCTGCGCCGCCTCGCGTGCCGCCCACGCCACGAAGGCAGGACACGAGGTGAATGTGGCGTTCAGGCAGTAGCTCCCCTGATGATCAAGTTCGATCGGTTGCGCGGGGCGCTGAGCGAAGCAGCCATGCGTGATGTGTGGGGTTGGGAGGCGCTTACTGGAATCGGTTGCGATTGCAAGGAACGGACAGACCTGTGCGCTGCTCATGCCGCCGATCTTATCCCTTCATGTAGCCCCTCACGCCAGACGCGCTCCATCCGATCCGCGAGCGCATCACTCCAGGCTGCGGCGAGCGTCAACTCTTCACGGGAACCTGGCGCCGGAGGTGTGGCCCCTGCGTCTAGAACGCTGACGTCTGGAAGTCCGATCACCTCAATGCGCGGCAGACCAATGCGGCGATTGTGGAAGCGGAAGACGATTGGCACCACGGGGACGCCCGTGCGAATTCCAATCACGGCAGCACCAGGGCGAAACTCTGCGAATCGATCGGTGGGACCACTCGTGCCGCCCTCTGGCATCACGCCGTAGTGAGCACCCGCGGCAAAGACCGCGTTCGCGGCGGCCAGGTGTGTCTCAATGCCACTCGAACCTCTCCAGACAGGAAGGAGTCCGCCGAGTCTGCGCAGGATTCCCGCGCGGACGCGACCTCGACCAACAATGAACGGTCCGAGTCCGAGCCACCAGATGCGCGGTTGCGCTGGCGCCGCAATGCCCAGGGCGAAGGCTTCGTAGTAGCGACGGTGCGGTGCGCCGACGAGTATGCGTGGTCCTGAGTGCTCGAGACGATCAAGTCCGTATGAGCGCACGCGCAGGCCAAAGACCCAGCCTACGGATCGGATGGAGAAGCGCAGAAGCCGGTAGGCCGGACTCGCCTTCGCCCACGGCGCTCTTCCGAGCCAGGCCACCCCTTCGCCGCAGGCGGGCGGAGTCAGCGCGTCACGGCTGTAGCTGCTGTATGCACGAACCTTCCGCTCATCCATCTCCGCAACCCTACACGCCGACCGCTGCGAGCGGAGGGACCCGCCGCGCCACGAGTCGGCTACCTTAGTAGAGAGGCGCGTTGGCGCCGAGAGACAGAGGAGGTTCGCATGGAGGCACTGGAAGGAGTTCTCGTCTTTGCTCACCTGCTCGGGATGGCGGCGATCGTTGGCGGCTACTTCGCCGGCCTTCGCAACGTGCCGAAGCGACTCTCAGCCGGGATAGTGCACGGCACCCTGCTCCAGCTCCTCACGGGCGTTCTGCTCGTTGGGATTGCCGAGGTGATGGGTGATGAGCCAGTGAACCACGCCCAGGTGGGGATCAAGCTCGCCATTGTAGTGGTGCTCTTGCTGATCACATGGCCGCGACGACGCGACCAAGAGATTCCAGCAGGGACCTACCACGCAGCGGGAATTCTCGCGATCACCAATGTGGCGATCGCCGTATTTGTAAAGTAGGAGGGAACATGCGCAACACTCTTGAGAAGATTCGGTCTGCACTTTCTCCCGTCACCGTGCACGCGCACTGCGACATTCCATGCGGGATCTACGATCCGGCCGGCGCGGTGCTCGCCGCGAAGACCGTGGCACGCATGGTGGAGCTGATCACCACGACGGAGATTGGCGGTCCTGCCGATCACGTTGGTCGCAACAAGGTTGCCCGCTGCATCGCCGTCAAAGAAGAGCATGCGGAGCTCGTTAAGCGAGAGGTTCAGGTGATCTGGTCCGACTACTTCAAGCCGGAGCACCTGGCAAAGGTGCCAGATCTCCATGATCAGGTCTGGAAGCTCCTGAAGCTCGCCTCGAAGAACAAGCAGAGCGTTGATGCTGCCGCCGCCGCTGAGCTCGTTGCAGCAACCGAAGCGTTCGCGAAGTCCTTCGCCGCCTCCAAGGCGTAGCGAGATCAACACGTGGCGATGACCGCGCGCCGAATCTGGCGCGCGGTCGTTGCTGAGAACTCCATGACGCCGACGCTCTTGCCGGGAGACTCACTCCTTGTTCTTCCCGCTGGGCCCAACGGCCTCCCCTGGCTGCGCCGCGCGCCGCGCGTGGGGAGCATCGTGATCGCTGAACGCGAGGGACGTCTCGACGTGAAGCGCGTCGCCCGCTCACCGGAAAGCGCGCCGGAGAGCGCGCCACACGAATCAGATGCGCTCTGGCTCCTCGGTGACAATGCGGCCGCCTCAAGTGACTCACGTCAGGGAGGGGCCGTCCCGCTCAGCGCGCTTCGGGGTCTTGTCATCTTTCGCACCGGCCCCGCCGGGCGACGCGGCTTCGTGCGCTAAGGCGCGTCCGCTAAAGCGTGTCGCGGATCTCGGCGAGCAGGTCGAGCGGCTCAAGTTCCAGTGGGAGAAAGTGCTGTAGCAGCAGTCGCTGTGCACCCGCGTCGCGGAAGGCGCGCATCTGGGTCGCCGCCTCTTCTGGCGTCCCTGAGACCCAGCGCGGACGGCGCGGCGCAAGATACTCCTCTGGGTCCCCAGCCCCACCGATCCGCTCCATAAGGCGGCTAACGCCAGCGAGATAGTCGGCGCGGTTTCGGCCAATGAGGAGTCCACTCATCGCCGATCGCACGAGCGTTGCTGGTTCGCGTCCAGCGGCGGCGCACGTTGCGTCAAGCGCCGCGAACTTCTCACGCGCCGTGTGCGGCGTTGATGAAGTCAGATTGAACTCGTCGGCGTGTGCTGCGGCGATGCGCATGCCGCGCGGCGAACCCTCACCGCCAGTGATCACCCACGGCACAGGATCTGGTTTCGGCCGAAAGAGTGCGTCGCTGATTTGATAGTGCGTCCCACTGAACGACCAACCATCAGGGCCCGACCAGAGGCCGCGGACAATACTGAGCTGCTCTTCCAGCATCGCCGCGCGGACTGGCATCTCGGGGAATTGGAATCCATACCGCCGATGCTCCGACTCATGCCATCCCGCACCAAGGCCTGCGTGCATGCGGCGCCCCGCCATCTCCTGCACCGTGGCGACGACCTTCGCGTACTCACCTGGGTATCGGAAGGTCACTGGGCTCACCAGCGTGCCGAGTGTGATGCGCGAAGTCTCGCGCGAGATTCCCGCGAGGACACTCCACGCATCGCTCGTCGCCTGATCTGCGGGACCTGGGAAGGATTCATAGTGATCGGTGCGATAGAAGGCATCAAAGCCGAGTGACTCAGCGCGCATCGCAATTGCAAGTTGCTGCGCATAGGTGAGTCCCATCTGCCCTTCAACAACGATGCCAATCTTCATGAGGGAAGCGTACCGCGGGGGACCGCAGTTCGTGCCAGCGAGTATGATTCTCCGCATGACATACGTGTATCACGCGCTTGGCCGCTTCCCACCGCGCGCGTTGATGATGGCACTCGTCCTTTCGCTGCTGGCGATCCCGGCAGTTGGCCCTGCCGCGGGCAAGGATGCTCCCTCAGCCTCGGCTGCCGCTTCATACGAGTGCACGCCGTGGACCTCGCTGACGAGGCCCCCTGAGAGCATCTGGGTCCACATTCCCATCAAGAAGGGGCGACGCTACAAGATGGGCGAGCGGGTGCAGGTTGACTTCAAGACGTACGTTGAGCGAGTCGTCATTGACGAGTGGGGTCCGAACGAGACGCACCGCGCGCAACTCCTCGCCGCTGCGCAGATCGTCAAGCAGTACGCATGGTGGTACATCACGCACCCAAACAAGAAACTCAAAGATAAGAACGGCGACTGTTTCGATATTGGTTCAACCGTCACCTTCCAGCTCTACAAGGAGAACGCAACTGCGAGGCAGGAAGCGTCAGACGCAGCGCGCATCAAGAAGGGACTCCCCGCTCGACTCCCCCTCATCCGCTCTGCGATTGAAGCAATCTGGCCGCTCTCAATCTGGCGTACCGCAGGCGGCCGCAAGGGATTCGCACACACTGGGTATCGTGGTGGGGCGTACCGAAAGGGGTGCGACAAGTACTACACGGGGTTCCACCTGTTCCAGCAGAATGCACGCCGCTGTGCGCGAGACGGTGAGACCTTTGAAGCACTGATTCGACGCTTCTACGGCCCGAATGTGGCGCTTTATCAACCTCTGCCAGGCGAATCTGATGCAACGTTGGTGGACTACGTGGGCGATCCGTTTGCCGAGCCGTGGTCGCTTCCGGCTGGCTGGAGTGACGGGACGCTCACCGAGTTCCGCGGAGACTTCGACGGCGACCTCTTCCCAGAGATCGCCACCCTCCGCGTCTGGAACACCACCGATCCAGCCACCGGTCTCCCAGTGACGAGCGCCGCAATGGGCTCAATTGAACGGCGAGGTGATGAGTACGCCTGGCGCGACGATATCTGGAGCGTGACGGATCTCGCCGCCGCTGGCATTGACGCAACGCGCATGGAGATCCTTAGCGCAGACGTCAATGGCGATGGGAGCGATGATCTCGTGATCAAGGCTCCGACGCCCGCAGCTAATGTTGCGGCGGGTGGCGGACAGAGTGGCATCTGGGTGGCACTCTCAGAGAAGCGCCGTTGGGTCGCAAAGCGGATTCAACCGCCCGCACTTGGCGCGCCGCAGTTGGTTGGCACCTCTTCGGCAGCGCTTGATCAGGTACAGCTCACGGTCTGGGATCGCAATGCAGATGATCGGGATGAGGTCGCACTCCTCGCCCCCACCGTTGATGGGCGACTTGAGGTCTCACTCCTCGCCACCCCGCGCACTGGTGGCACGCCAGCGCTTAGCTCATGGTGGATCTCGGATGCGCTCCTTGGAACCTATTCGGTTGGGAGTGCCAGCGCCTCTCCAGAGCCGCTCGGCCCGCAGCGAGATCCGGCAGACGGACGCCGTGCGCTGCGCAGCAACTTGGTCATTGAGGTCACGCTCGGCGGCGCGCAGCGAACGATCGCAGTCTCTGGTGCTGCACCGAACGCTGCCCAGGCGCGGTAGCCTACGATACGCGTATGAGCGCCTGGTTCAGCATCACCATCACCCCCTCCGCTGGCAGCCTTGCCGCGGTCACGTCCGCACTCGCCGCAGAGAAGATTGCGATTGAAGGGGTTGTCGGCAGCCCCGAGAGCGGTGACGGAGTGGTGCACCTTGCCGTGGCACAGAGCGCACTTGAACGAGCGCTGGCCGCGCTCGGTGCGCTCGGAGTTTCCGTGCAGCTGGACAACGGTGCAGGAGCAGAGCCAGGTGGAGCAGACGGGCTGATCGGCGCAATCCTTCACGGCCCTCGAACGTAACGCGCGCGCATGGGCGCAGA
>DMUR01000081.1 GCA_003476885.1 Chloroflexota bacterium | reverse complement strand
CGGCGAATTCCGAGACCGTCAACCCACGGTAGGACGAGAGGATCAGCCCACGGCTGCCCGACAACTCCGTTCGGAGCGTGTCGATCGTGTCGCGCTTTTTCTGCGTTGGCACGGTTCCTCCTAGCTTTGGCGCACATGCCGGTGCGCCTCGGCGGGTGCTGCTGGCACCCCTGCAACGGTCCGCGTCACAGGGGGCCGCGCTCCACGCGCTAGGAACCCTGCCTCTGCGTGCCCACCCCACCGCCAGCTGATCACTCAACTGCCTGCGGAGCGACTTAGGTTCCTGACCGCAAGGCCAGGATCACACGCTCTCTTCGGCGAATCGTCGTATTTCATCTCCCTGGCGTCTCCACCAGGGCGCTCTGTTTCGTGCCGATCAACCGGATCGGCGCGGAGTGGGAGTCTACCCCGAAGCGAGGGCTCCCGCTAGACGCTAGCTCGCCGCAGCCAAGAGGGCAGGCACGTCAACGGCGATGCCAGGCCCCATGCTTGCGGAGATGCTCACGCCTTTGATGTAGGTCCCCTTGAGACCGGTTGGCTTGGCGCGGTTGATCGCTTCAAGGAGTGCGCCGAGGTTGCCCACGATCTGCTCCTCACTGAAGCTCGCCTTGGCGAAGCCGAGATGGATGATCGCCGACTTGTCTAGCTTGAACTCCACACGTCCGGACTTCAGCTCACCGATCGTGCGCTCCAGATCCATGGTGATCGTCCCCGCCTTTGGGTTCGGCATCAAGCCCTTGCGACCAAGCACCTTTCCGAGCTTGCCGACCTGGCCCATCATGTCTGGAGTGGCGATGGCAACATCGAAGTCAAGCCAACCGCCATCAACCTTGGCAACAAGGTCGGCAGCGCCAACCTCATCGGCGCCAGCCTTCGTGGCCTCAAGCGCCTTCTCGCCTTGGGCGAAGACGGCGATGCGCACGCGCTTACCGGTGCCGTGCGGCAGGCCAACCGTGCCTCGGACCGCCTCTTCTGATTGACGCGGGTCGACGCCGAGGCGAATGTGCACCTCAACCGTCTGATCAAACTTGGTGTTCGCGGTCTTCTTCACCAGGGCGGCCGCCTCAAGCGGGGCGTACTGCTTCTCTGGGTCAACCAACTTTGCCGCTTCGAGATAACGCTTTCCGTGCTTTGCCATCTTGCTTCCTCCTTATCGGCCGCCTTCGGCCTCCCCCTTCACCGCGGGGTTGCGGCGATCGTCAGGCGACGACCTCTACTCCCATTGAACGGGCGGACCCCTCGATCATTGAACAGGCGGCCTCAATGCTTGTGGCATTCAGGTCGACCATCTTCTTCTGGGCGATATCCAAGACCTGCGCCTTGGTGATCTTCCCTGCGCTGCCGGCCTTATGGTCGCCAGCACCCTTCTCAATTCCAGCCGCCTTGCGGATCATGTCCGCAGCCGGTGGCGTCTTGAGAATGAAGGTGAATGAGCGATCTTCAAAGATCGTGATCACCGCTGGGATGACCTCGCCCTTGCGATCAGCCGTCTTCTCGTTATACGACTTCGTGAACTCCACGATGTTGATGCCGTGGGGCCCGAGTGCCGTACCGACTGGCGGCGCGGGGGTTGCGCCGCCTGCTGGCAGCTGCAACGTGACGGTTGCGCGAATCTTCTGTGCCATGTTCTCGCTCCTCCTGCTCTCTCGTTACAGCTTTGCGACCTGAAGCAGGTCGAGCTCGACCGGCGTCTCACGGCCGAAGATTGATACCAGGACCTTCACCTTGCTTCGCTCGGCATCGATCTCTTCAACCGTGCCAACGAAGTCTGAGAATGGTCCGTCGGTGACGCGGACTGACTGACCCTTGACGAACGCCACCTTGACGGTTGGCGCCTGGCCAACACCGAGCTGTCGCAGGATCTGCTTCACCTCTGTCTCGGTCAGGGGGACGGGGTCGGCCTTCATCCCTGGGATGGCGGATCCGCCGACGAAGCTCGTGACGCCTGGCGTGTTGCGCACCACGTACCAGCTCTCAGGCTCCATATACATGTCCACGAGCACGTAGCCCGGATAGATCTTCTTCTGTACGGTCGTGCGCACACCGCCGCGGATCTGGATCTCGTCTTCCATGGGGACAACCACTTGGAAGATGCGGTCCTTCATGTCCATGGATTCAATGCGGTGCTCAAGGTTCGCCTTCACCTTGTTCTCAAATCCTGAGTAGGTGTGAATGGCGTACCAGTGTCGCTTGACCGTTGGTGCGCTCTTCTCTGTCGTGATGTCAGCGGTTTCGCTCACGTTCTACTCCTCGCTCGTAGGCTGATCAGGCGGGGTTGATGAGCTTCAAGAGCTCAGTGAAGAGAAGGTCCCAGAAGGCAATGTAGAAGCCGACGAAGATGGACGCGCCAAAGACGAGCACTGTCAACACGCGCACCTGCTGCGCGTTCGGCCACGCAACCTTGCGCAGTTCGGAGAACGCTTCGGCCAGGAACTTCCTGATTGACTTCACGCTTCTCTGCTCCTTACTTCTCTCATGTCGCCCTCTGCGGCTCTCGCCGAGAGGCTGGCAGGGGCGGCCGGACTCGAACCGACAACAACCGGTTTTGGAGACCGGTACTCTACCAATTGAGCTACGCCCCTAACTGATAAACCCCTAACTACTTCGTCTCGCGATGCAAGCGCTGCACGCGACATCGCGGGCAGTACTTGTTGAGCTCAAGGCGGTTCGGATCATTGCGCTTGTTCTTGCGCGTTGTATACGTCCGCTCCTTGCACTCCGTGCATGCGAGCTGCAGTGTTGGTCGGTTCTCTGCCTTGGCCATCGGTTACTCGGTG
>DMUR01000113.1:10506-11130 GCA_003476885.1 Chloroflexota bacterium | reverse complement strand
CCTGCGTGGTCCGCGGCACTGGGATCATCCTGCAGGAAGTGGACACGCTCGAGAAGCTCTTGGTACCAGAGACCTATCAGCGACCGCTTCGATAACGGCGCAGCGTGCTCTTCCGTTCTCGGCTCCGCACGGGTGCTCGTAAGGAGATCTCCCTTGGTGGGCGTTCAAGCACCCTTCTGGTTGGGCTGACGTTGATCGCGCTGGTCACCTCAGGGAGTGCGCCGAGTAAAGCGGTGCGTGACGCACTCGCCGAGCCGCTGCGGCTGGTCACGGAACCGCTCGCCGCACTTGGCCGCGGCCTTGCAACGGTTGGCGCGGTGGCCGCCGATGTGCAGGAACTCCGCACCCGCCTCGCGCAAACCATCGCAGAGCGAGACGAGGCGGTCGCCTCTGCGTCGCGCGTGGAGAGCCTAGAGCGCGAGATCACCGAACTGCAGGCGGTGCTCGACCTGCGCTCCACGATTCGCTTCTCCAGCGTGGCGGTACAGGTGGTTGCGCGGGACTTTGAGATCGGTCGTCGCCTGGTGGTGATTGATCGTGGCGCCCGCGACGGCATCCAGGTTGGTGACGTGGTCATTGGCGCAGGAAACACGCTTGCGGGGCGCGTCATTGAGGTGAGCGATG
>DMUR01000113.1:9589-10336 GCA_003476885.1 Chloroflexota bacterium | reverse complement strand
CCGATTGGTGCAGAGGTGACCACTTCTGGCATTGAGCTGAGCCAGACGCTGCGCTCCGCCTTCCCTCGCGGCCTCTCGATTGGTCGGGTGGTGACGCTGAGTGATCAGGCTGGCGCGGTCATCAAGAACGCTGAGGTGGAGTCAATCCTTGAACTTGATGCGGCACGAACGCTGCTGGTGATCCTGAACTACCGCGGCGGGCTACCGCAACCGAGCGTCGCGCCTTAGGCGCGTTAAAGGCTATTTTGCGTTGCGCATGCGCCGTGCATATGCACTGATCACCTGTTCAGACGGGCCATCTGCCACGATGCGTCCGTCACGCAGCTCAATTGCCCGCGTGCAGAGTTCCTGTGCAGATTCAAGATCGTGAGTGACGTAGACAATGGCTTGTGCCTGACGTGCCATTTCCTTGATGCGCGCACTCGATTTCTTCTTGAAGGATTCATCACTGGTAGAGAGGACTTCATCAAGGAGTAAGACATCTGGGTCCACCGATGTTGCCACACTGAATCCGAGGCGCGCGCGCATGCCAGAGCTGTAGGTCCGAAGTTCCGCGTCCGCAAAGTTCCCAATGTCAGCGAAGTCGAGGATGGCAGGGATCTTCTTGCGCATTCGCGGCGCAGGGATCCCGAGGAGCTCCCCGACGAGGAGAATGTTCTCTACCGCGTCGAGCTCGTCTTCAAACCCTGCAGATAGTTGGAGGAGCGTGGCAATCGTTCCACGCACTTCCGCGAGGCCCTCATCAGG
>DMUR01000113.1:6269-9491 GCA_003476885.1 Chloroflexota bacterium | reverse complement strand
AGTGCCCAGAAGTTCCCCTGCTCATCCGTGCGCGAGGAGCCAACAAGGCTGCGGCGGAGTGAGCGCTTCTTCGTAAGGCGCAGCTCGTATCGCACGCCCATCTGCTGGAGGAGAATCGGTGATGTTGATTCCACTAGAGCACCTTGACGAACGACGGGGACATGCGGCGGAAGAGATAGATGCTGAGGAGGGTGAAGGGGATCGACGCGATTGTGACGACCGTGAGCGCTACCCAGTCAGGTGCGCGCTCGTAGTAGAGGAGGTCACGATATGAGTTCAGGATCCACGCCATAGGGTTTGCGCTGAGGATGATGTCTGCTGGCGGGTGCTCCGATGCCACGCGCTGCATCCGCTCATAACTGAAGAGCGCAGGCGAGAGGTAGAAGCCAAGCCTTAGCGCATGCTTCACCAGGTTCCCAATGTCTCGATAGAAGACATTGAGCGCGCTTAAGAGGATGGCGATCGGCGCCATCCACGCGAGCTGGACGATCATGACGACCGGTGTAAGGAGCACCCATGCACTTAGTCGGTCCGGATAGAAAAGATAGATCCCTGCGAGTGGGATCAGTCCGAACACAAAGCTCCCAAGGCTTGCGGTAATCGCGGCAATTGGAAGTACGAGGTGTGGGAAGGCGATCTGTTGCATCACCTTACTGCGACGACGAACAGACTCTGTTCCGCTGCTGACCGCCATCGTGAACCAGCGCCAAGGAAGGATGGCGGCAAAGAGAAAGAGCGGGAAGGCAGGCTCTGGTCGCTGGAGGATCACACCGATCACGAGGTAGTAGATGGCGAGCTGCAGTGTGGGGTCGAGGATGAGCCAGAGGCTGCCGAGAAGTGAATTCCCGTCTCCTCTGCGGAGCGCAGATTCAGCCAGATACCAGATCAGGCGACGCCTGCGCACAAGGGAGAGGATCGAGTCGCTGACCGTGCCGATTGGGCCGCGGCGCGGTCGTCCGACCGTGAGTGACGCGGGGTGGCTGGCCATCGTGGGGGGAGGATACCACCGCAGCCCCCTATACTGCGAGCGATACGTTCACCCTCACGTGTAAGGAGAGTTCACGAGCATGAGACTGATTGCACGACTTCGCGCCCGACTGAGCGCCTGGTACGACCAGGCAGATAAGTCGCTCCTCACCAACATGGCCTTCCTTGCCGCGATCGGGCTGTCGGCTGTTCTTCTTGTTGGTGCAGTGGGTGCTTCCTGGTGGACCAGCACCTTTGCCGCAGCGGTCGAGGTAAACGGTCGGGCAATCAGCGTGGGCGAAGCCAGGGCACGAGGTGAGATTGAACTCTTCCGACTCGGCCAAGACGGCGCGCGCATTCGAGCGCGTGTCTCCGCGGGTACTCTCGCAAGTGAACAGGGGAACGCGATCCTTGAGCAGATCAACGAACAGGCGACGAATATCAGCGGTCAGCTGACTTCGGACATGATCGACGTGCTGCTTATCGCCCAACTTGCTGAAGAGCGCGGCGTGATCGCCGATCAGGCGGCGATCGACGCCGAGTGGAGCAAGGAGACCTCTATCCCTGAACTGCGCCTCCTCCGCCGCATCACGATTGACATTGAAAACGATCCGAAGTCTGGGTCGCCGAGCGCCACCACAACGGCTGCTGCAAAGGCGAAGGCAGACCAGCTTCTTGCCGAAATCAACGCCGGTGGCGACTTTGCGGAGATCGCCAAGCGTGACTCTACTGACTCCTACGCGCCCGAAGGGGGGCGCATCGGCTGGAGCTCGAAGGATGAAGATCCCCAGACCGATCTTGGGTACAGCGCCGCGTGGGCGCTGACAGCGGTGGGACCGACCAACGTGATCAAGCGTTCGGACGATCAGTTCGTGATCTTCTACGTCGATCAAATCCGACCTTCGACGACAGATGCAGATTTCGAGAAGGCGGTCAGTGAGGCTGGTATCGACATGAACCTCTACAAGAAGATGTCGGCGGAGCGTGCGCTCCAGGCTGCACTCAGTACCAGCGTGACGGCAGAGCTGCTCGAAGGGCCAGTCCAACAGCGAGATGTGAGTTTCGTCTCAATTGCTGCGCCACAGAACGAAGGGCTGAGCGAAGAGGTGCAGGTGCGACACATCCTTTACAGCCCGAACGATGATGCGCAAGCGGCTGCAGAGCTAGATGCCACTGATCCTGCCTGGGCGGCGGCTGAGACAGAGGCGAATGCCGCATACGCCGCCATTTCCGCAGGCACCCCGCTCGCGGATCTTGCTGAGGTGAGCGATGACGAGAGTTCCGCGCAAGAGGGCGGGCTTCTCGCGTGGGCAATCAAGGGGACATTCGTGCCGGAGTTTGATGATGCGGTGTGGGCCGACGGACTCGAGCAGGGCGACCTCCTCGGGCCGATCAAGACGCAGTTCGGCTACCACGTGATTCAGTTCGAAGCACGACGCGAAGGTGTCATGTCACGTCTTCAGGAGCTCGCCACGGAGCTTGCTGCTGCCGGATCTGATTTTGACAACGTGGCTGAGGCAGCGGCTGAAGAGATTGATGGCTTGACCGTCGATCGCCCTGGCTTTGTGGTGCAATACGCCATCAACCCCGAGCTTTCGCGGATTGTCTGGGAGCTAGGTGACGGAGAGGTGAGCGGCGTGAAGTCGCTCGGCGATCAGCTCGCGATCATTCGCGTCAATGCTATTGAAAACAAGCCGTATACCGAAGAGCAGCGTCGCTCCGTTGAGGCGAGCGGATTCTTGATCTGGCTTGACGACTATCGCACCCGCGCGCGCATCTCAATCGATGGCGCAGTGGTGCAAGACCCGGACGCAACGCCGGCTCCGTGACCGTCACGGGCGACGACGGTTCGCTCGGCGCTCTGATCGCAAGCGCTCGCGCAGCCTCGCCCGGCGTTGATCTTTCAAGCGGGCTTTCGCTGATCCCAGTCACCGCGCTCGCCGGTGCGGCACTCGATCTGCGTCTCCCACTCATCGTCACGCGTGGCGGCGCGCTCACCTCGCCACTCCCAGGACGTGCTGGGGATGGGATCGCGCTGCTCATGCGGCTCTATGGGGCGACGCATGCGGTCACGCTCCTCCCTGGCGGATCGACACGACCGCTCGGCGAGTGTTCTGCGGACGAAGGTTTGGAGTGGACCGCGATCCTTGTTCCGCCGCTCGCGCCACTCGATGCGCTCGCGTCGCCGTGGGCCATGCCGTGGTTGAGCGCTCGATTGCGCGCGCCCGATGGGTGCCCGTGGGACCGAGAGCAGAC
>DMUR01000113.1:2647-6215 GCA_003476885.1 Chloroflexota bacterium | reverse complement strand
GCGGCGAACCCAGGCGAGAAGGCAGACGCGGCGATGGCCGAAGAGCTCGGCGACGTGTTGCTGCAGGTGATCCTTCATACGCAACTTGCATCGGAGCGCGGCGCGTTTGACCTCACGGACGTGCAGGAGCGACTCGCGCGAAAGATCATTCGCAGGCATCCACACGTCTTTGGTGCGGGGACGGCGGAGACTTCTCGAGAGGTGCAGCGCACATGGGAGGCGATCAAGGCCGAAGAGCGTGCGGAGCGTGCGCGAGACGAAGTTGAAAGCGGTGCAACGGTGGGCGAGACGACCCCAGCGTTCAAGAGCGCACTCGCTGGTGTGAGTCGCGGGCTGCCGGCGCTTTCGGCGAGTAGGGAGTTGCAGGATCGCGCGAGTGCGCTTGGATACGACTGGCCAACCTTGGACGGTGTTCTCGAAAAGCTCACTGAAGAGTTGGGCGAGCTCAGGGAGGCGTTGGCAACAGCGGGGGACCCGGACTCAATCACGGGGCGTCCAGCGAGTGGTGCGGCGGCACTCGCCGCAGCGCAGGACGAGCTTGGTGACGTGATCGCGGTACTGGTGAACCTGGGCCGGCGCAGTGGCATTGACGCCGAAGCGGCACTTCGGGGGGCAAACGACAAGTTCCGCCGACGATTCTCAGAGGTGGAGCGGCGTGCCGCTGCGCGCGGGATTGCCCTAAAGTCTGCAGACTTTGCCACACTGGACGCGTTGTGGGATGAGGCGAAAGCGGTAGAGAGGAGCCAGTCATGAGTATCGGCAGCGCAAGTGGACCTCGAGGCGACGGTCGCGCACCAGATCAGATGCGCGCGTTGAGCGCGGAACTCGGCGTCCAGAAGTGGGCCGAAGGCTCCGCAATCATCACCGTGGGGAACACGGTGGTGATCTGCTCGGCAAGCGTGGAGGACCGCGTCCCGCCGCATCTGCGCGGCAAGGGGACCGGGTGGATCACCGCCGAATACAGCATGCTCCCGCGCGCAACGAACACGCGCTCGGATCGCGAGGCGGTGCGCGGCAAACTCGGTGGCCGTACCCATGAGATTCAGCGACTGATCGGACGATCGCTTCGTCAGGCGGTTGACCTGACGAAACTCGGTGAGCGCTCCATCCTGATTGACTGCGACGTGTTGGTGGCAGACGGCGGGACGCGCTGCGCCAGCATCACCGGTGGGTGGATTGCACTTGCACTGGCGATGCGCGCGAAGAAGCTCGAGCAGCACCTCACTGGCCACATTGCGGCAGTCTCTGTTGGTGTGGTTGACGGTCGGCCAGTGCTCGACCTCCCGTATGAAGAGGACAGTCGCGCCGAGGTGGACCTCAACGTAGTCGCCACCGAGAGCGGTCACTACGTGGAGTTACAGGGGACGGCAGAGCAGGAGCCATTCCATCGTGATGCGCTCGACGCCATGTTGACGCTTGCGGACAAGGGGATCGCGGACCTCATTCGATTCCAGCGCGCCACCGTCGACGGCGCGCGCTAACGCGACGCAGCGGCGCGTCAGCCATGCGCACCCTCCTGGTTGCAACGGGTTCTGCACATAAGCTCGTGGAGCTGCAGCGACTCTTTGCTGATCTGCCGCTGACTCTGGTCACCCTGCGGGATCTGAAGATCACGGAAGAGGCGCCAGAGAGCGGAGAGACCTTTGAGGAGAACGCACTGCAGAAGGCGCACTTCTACGCCGCGGCGAGCGGCGAGTGGACGCTCGCGGACGACTCAGGTCTAGAGGTTGATGCACTCAACGCAGCGCCTGGTGTGTACACGCGCAGGTATGCGGGGCCGAACGCAACCGATCAGCAGAACTACGACAAGTTGCTGGACGAACTCCGTGGGATCCCTGCCGAACTCCGAAGCGCGCGCTTTGTCTGTTGTATGGCCCTCGTCGATCCTGCGCCAGGCGCACTCCCGCCACGAACCTTTCGCGGTGAGCGACGCGGACACATCACCGAGGCGCCGCGCGGCGCGTCAGGCTTTGGATACGACCCAATCTTTGAAGTTGACGGGCGCACCATGGCGGAGCGCACTGCAGAGGAGAAGGATCAACTGAGTCATCGAGGTGCAGCTGCAGCGCTCGTTGCCGCCGCCTTGCGCGCTGAAGGGTAGCTACGGGCTCGGACTGACCGTAGGGCTTGGAGACGCGCTCGGCGATTCGCTCGGTAGCGCGCTTTCACCTGGGCTCGCGCTCGGCTCTTCACTTGGCGGCGCGGTTGGGTCCGGCTCTGGCGTGTAGACGGGGGCGGGGAGATTTGCGTTGCAGCTCACGAGCGGTTGGTACGGCCCTTGCGGAAGCATGGATGGTGATGGCGTTGGCGTAGGAGCGATGCTGGCGCTTGCTGAAGGCAACGGCTGTGGGAGCGACTCTTCGCCGAGCTCCGGCTCACCCTTAGCAACTGGCCATCCGTAGGGACGCGTCCCCGGAGCGGGGAAGAGGCGCGCGCCGAGTTGCAGCGCGCGCTTCGCGTTGAAGAAGACGACGGAACCGTACGGGCTCGGCTCGTCTGCGCGGCGATATCGAAGGATCCCGTCGCCTGCCCGCATCTGCGCGCTGACGATCTTCTTCGTGTCGAATCCCTCGGCACCTTCGGCGAGTGTGGGGAGGAGCGCTTGGTTGAGGTCGGTGCGCACTCCGTCACCGAGCGCGCTCAGCAAGGCAAGGCCATTCCCCAAGATGTTGCCGCTTGCGGCAAGTTGATTTCTGATCGCAAGGAGCAGCTCCTGCTGCCGACCACCGCGGTTGAAGTCGTCGGTACCCGGCGCCCTGCGGATGCGCGCGTACGCAAGTGCGCAGTCACCATCCAAATGCCAGTTCCCCTTCGGGAGGCGTACGCCCTTGAAGTCGCCGGTTCGGTAGCTGGCGTCCACGATGGTTCGCTTGATCTGCACGTCCACACCGCCAATGTCGTCAATCAACGTGCGGAAGGTTGGGATGACGATGACAGCGGTTGCATCGATCTGCACGCCGAACATGGCGCCGAGTGCGGTGCGCAGCGCCACCGCTGGTCCATCTGGGAAGAGGCTGCTGTTCCGCTGTGCAGCTGGCCAGAGCGAGTTGATCTTCGGCTCCCAGACATCGCCGTTCCCAAGGGGCACGTTGACGATGTCGCGCGGAATGGAGATGGTGCTCACCCAGCCGCCGACCCGATCCCAGCTTGCGATGATCATTGAATCCGTGTTGAACGACGTACGGGCACCCATGGCGTCTGCGCCAACGAGGAGCATCGTGAAGCGGTCGCCGAGCGGCGGTGGCGTTGGCGTACTTTCGCTCGATGCTCCTGGCGACGGTGATTCAAAGCCCGAGAAGATGTCGTCCACGGTGCTGCTTGCGCGCGATGTGATCAGTGCAGCGCCAGCGTGTGGAGCGGCAGCAAGCACCATGGCGGCCACGATGACGAGCGACACTGCGGCTCGCCGATCTGCCCCGCGAGCGGCGTCAAGGACCACCGCGACGCGCCACGGGATCATCAGAAGCAACAGGAGTGTGAGGAGCGCAAGACGGCCCGCCGTAGCGAACGATGCTGCGAGGCCAACGAGTCCGTTGGAGGCAACGCCGAGCAAGAGAAGGAGTGCCAC
>DMUR01000113.1:1635-2559 GCA_003476885.1 Chloroflexota bacterium | reverse complement strand
CAGCGCCGAGGCGAAGGCGTCGCGAAGGTGTGGTGTTGATCGTGGAGGCATGAGGGAGATGATGCCACGCAAAGAGGTCAAGGCGCGCTCCACGCTAGGATGGCACCGACGGGGCGTAGCGCAGCTTGGTAGCGCGCCTGCTTTGGGAGCAGGAGGCCGTGGGTTCGAATCCCTCCGCCCCGACCACGCGCCACGCGCGCTGGAACTTCACGCAGCCTTCGCGCGTTCATGAAGAGGGCGAACACTTCGCCAGATCGATTAAACGAGGTGCAGCATGCGAGTGCGACGAATGAGTGGGCTTGGAGCGCTGATTGCGGTTGTGCTGATCTTCGCCAGCCCCCTCCCAGTTCGGGCCCATGGTGAACGGAGCATCGCGCTGCCGATCGACACCCCTGCGGAGGCCCATGAGGCGGTGCTCGCTACCGGAGCGCCGTTCGATGACTTTGTCTACTTGGATGGCGGCCTGATCGGCGCATCGCAATACTTTGAAGTGAAGGGTGATCCGGGGAGTGGTGCCACATGGGTGGTGGTCTACACCTACGGCTGGGGCGACTGCCAGGCTGGCTGCATCAGCCGCCACACATTTGTCTATCTGGTAGACCCGGTGACGGGTGACGCCACGTTTGATCGACAGGAAGGAGATGCACTTCCAGCCGACGCACCTGAGTCGCTGAGATTCATCGAGGCGCTCGACGGTGTACCTGGTGGCGTTCTGCCAATTAGCGACGTGATGCCAGGAGCTTCAGATGCGCCTGGGACAGACGACCCTGATTGGGGCGCCATGTATGAGCAGTGGTACGAAGATTTCATCGCGGGCCTTGAGCCATGCGCACCAGACGCTGACCCAACAGATCCTGCACTAATGACGTGCCTCCTTCCGGACGGCAGTGTGGCTGGCCCCATGCCGCTTTTTGCACCAGCACC
>DMUR01000113.1:1161-1597 GCA_003476885.1 Chloroflexota bacterium | reverse complement strand
CGGTGAGTCAATGGGTGATGACGGGTGGATTTACGAGCTGCCGAAGATCATCCTTGCGCTCCTGCTCCTCTGGGTTGGCGGTGCGGCGCTTGTTGGGTGGAGGAAGTCGCGCGCTTCATAGTGCGAGCCCTGTAGCGTTACGGCGTTACGGCGTTGCGGTGCCCCACTCGTAGTTCTGCTTGAGGATTCGCAGATAGACGAACGTCTCGGTTTCAAGCACGCCGTCAATTGAGCGGAGTCGTTCGGTGAGGAAGGCGAGCAGCGCGTCGTTGTCTTCGCAGACCACTTCAATGAGCAGGTCATACGCGCCAGCAACCACCACGCAGTAGCTCACCTCTGGGAGCGCCTCAAGTGCGGTGGCGGTGGAGAGGAGTGCGGCGGGTGTGCAGCGCACGCCGATCATCGCCATCAGTGGATAGCCAACCTTCAGTGGATC
>DMUR01000113.1:790-976 GCA_003476885.1 Chloroflexota bacterium | reverse complement strand
TCCTGTCCCTTCGCCATTGATCCTCCTGCGCAGAAGGCCCTGCGCCTGGTTTCGCCCGATGGGCGATCGGTGCGAAGGCTACCATCAGGAGGTGATCAGAGGCCCGCTCCTTGTGGTTCGCGCGCTCCTGGCGAACGTGCAGTTCGCCATGGTGCAGATCGCCGCGATCACGATCGCCGCGACTAT
>DMUR01000113.1:529-708 GCA_003476885.1 Chloroflexota bacterium | reverse complement strand
GAGATGGGTCAGTTACGCGCACTCTACGAGCCCACCCTGGGACCACTCGTAGACGTCTTTGAGCGGCTCGGACTCTTCCGCATCTTCACCGCACCCTGGTTCACCGCGCTGCTGGTGCTGCTCAGCGTCTCCATCACCGTCTGCACGCTCGACCGTCTGCCGAAGATCCGCGCCGTCAC
>DMUR01000113.1:0-437 GCA_003476885.1 Chloroflexota bacterium | reverse complement strand
CTCGCCACCGCACTCACCGCCGAACAGAGCGAAGACGCTGCAACACGCGTTGCGCAACAGATGCGCGCGCGCGGATGGGAGGCGAGCACGAGTCCCGACCCAGAAGCTCCGGGCGGCAAGATCGTGCACGGGGACAGATTCCGACGCTCGTACCGATTCACGCTCGTGATGCACACGGGTCTCGTCTTGCTGATTGCGGGGGCGGCACTCTCTGGCGCACTCGGATACACGCAGGGGATCTTGCTCACCAACGGTGAGGCGCTCCCGGTGGGGAAGATCGGCAGTGCGGGTGGGCTTGTGGTTGAGAACCGCGCCTTTAGTGCACCGCGCACGGAGAGTGGTGCGTTTGCGGACTTCACCACCGAACTTGCGCTCTATCGAGACGGTGCACAGGTGGCGGAGAAGGTGATTCGTGTCAATGATCCGCTCATGTATGA
>DMUR01000060.1:2611-3076 GCA_003476885.1 Chloroflexota bacterium | reverse complement strand
TTGCGAGCGCGCCGAACGTCAACTTCACCGTGCAGTTGCAAGCAGTCAGTTCATATACGGGGATCATTGCGCGCCGCGATCCTGCGGCGGCGATCGTCTGGCTCGCCGCGGCGCTGATTATGACGGGCCTCACCCTCACGCTCCGTCGACCACGCGCGCGACTCTGGATCCGCATCCAGCCGGGGCGTGCAGAGGCGGACGCGGCACTCTTGTTGGAGCGCGGCGCGCGCGCGGAGCAGGCGGCGCCACTGCTGGCGCGCATCGCCGAGACGCTCGGCGCACCCCCTAAAATGTCGGCCTGATGGCATCGTTGCGCGAACTCGTCCAGACGCTCCTCCCAACGGCGGAACCGCTCGTTGATGCGCGCGACGAAGCGATGGCGCGCACCGTCACCTGGGTGCGACTCTTGCGCACGCGACTCCCAGCCTTTGACGGCATGGATGCGGGTGACCTTGCACTGATCCC
>DMUR01000060.1:1000-2428 GCA_003476885.1 Chloroflexota bacterium | reverse complement strand
GCGGCGGCGGTGACGCGACTCCCCACACTCCTCGTCCGCGATGTGGAGCCCGCGCAACTGGAGCGGAGCCTCATTGGCGCGGTGGTGAATCGACGTGCCGAGTTGGAGCGGCAGACGGTGACGCTGGAGCGGCAGATTGCCGCACTTGCGTTGGATGGCCAGGGACTCGATGCACTCGTTGGTGCGCTCGCCGCATTCATTGGGCGCGCGGTTGCACTGGAGGCGCGCGGCGGCACATCGCTCGCGGTTGTTGCGCCTGCCGGGCTACCAGGGAGTGCGGCGGCGGCGAAGGCGGTCTCACGCTACTTAGGGAAGCATCGCGCCGACGGTCAGCGCATTCCACTCCCCGCCGTGCCTGGTGCGCCAGACACGGAGCGTCACGGTGATGGTGAGCGCACCGAAGACGAGGAGTCGCCACTCAGCGACGACGGCGATGAGCGACCAGGTTCCATTGTCTTGCTCGGCGATGAGCCGGTGGCGGAGCGTGATCGTATCGCCTGTGAACGCGTCGCACCGCTCCTCGCGCTCGAGATTGTGCGCGTCGCGGCGGAGCTCCCCGCAAATGCGGGACGCGGTGAGACACGAACACTCCCAGCCGAAGGTCCGCCGTGGGTCGCCATTGCGGCGCGCCAACCACGACCACATGAGGCAGACGTCCCCGCGCTGCGCCGCGAACTGCGCCTCCTCGCCGGTCCGCGACGCTTCATGTTGCGCGGCAGCAACGAATCGTTGGAGGTGCGCATCATTGCCGTCGCCGACGCGTCTGACCCTGGCGCGCAAGAGATCGCCAAGAAAGTTTCCAAACGACTCAACAGACCCGTGGCCGTCTCCAAGCCATTCGCCGATCCTGCCGCACGCCCAGCGGCGGAGGCTGAGGCGCGCGCGGCACTTGAGGCCCTCGAGCGTCGCGTGGGCGGCCGCAGCGGCAGCGGCGGCGCGCAGGTGGTGCGCGCCGATCTCCTCCCCGCACATCGACTCCTTGGTGCCGTCACCGCAATCCCAGAGGGGCGCCGCCAAGCACTCGCGCTACTGGAGCCGCTCCTCAGCGGCACACCAGCGGCGCGGAAGCAGCGCGTTGCCACACTCCGCGCCATCTTGGACACGCCAGGCGCCGCAGAGGCGAGCAGCTCGCTCGGCGTGCACCGCAACACCACCGCGTATCGCGTGAAGCGTATTGAGGAGATCACGGGTTGGGATCTCCGTGAAGCGGATCTGCGCCTTGCGCTCTCCATTGCGCTCAGGATCTTGGATGCGGACGGAGGTCCAGAGGCGCTGAGTTAGCTCCACGACTTCATCTGCGCATGACCGCTACGATGGGTGCATGCAGATACGCCAGGCTCGCAATCAAGGTGAGCGACGCCCGCATCGCGCGCTCGTCGCGCTGCTGCTCGGCGCAGCGCTTCTTCTGCCGAGCTCAGTATCACCTGC
>DMUR01000060.1:0-886 GCA_003476885.1 Chloroflexota bacterium | reverse complement strand
ACCGGCCTTGTTGAGGTCGTTTCGTTCAAGACCTATGTGTACCGCACTCACGTGGCGGAGTTTTGGTCTGAGTACCTGTCTCAGCCGTACTCCGACGCACTGCTTGGTGCAGGCGCCGTGGCGATCAAGCAGAACGCCTGGTCCTGGACGATGAACGAGCGCAACTGGTGGGCGGTCTCTAGCTTCACCAGCACGCAGGCCGAATGGGTTCGTGCCGACTATGCAGACGACAACCAGCTAAACGGCTCGGTAGGGAATGAGAGCTGGACGCGGCAGCGACGCGCAAGTGAACATGCAGATGCAGCGCTACGGATGCGCATTAGGCTCGGCGCAGACCTTGAAGACGATGAGATCGGCGGACTGCGGTGGGATAGCGAGACATCCACGTATACGGCACCACTAGAAATTCTCGATGAGAGCGGGAACGCCGAAGAGATCACACGAAAGTCAAAGCGCAGCTGCTTTGACGTGGTGGATCACCCAGACATGAATCAGTTCTACTCCCGTGGGGGGATCTACGAGCCAGGGGCGAGCGTGAGCGGCAAGAGCAACGCGCGCTACAACGCTGCGGTTGATGCCACGTGGGGGATGACCATGCAGCGCTACTATCCAGTCTCCGGAGAATGGCGCTTCTGGCGTCCTGGGTTTTATGGCAGCTTTACGGTGAATCGCGAGTGCATGCTGCCACCAGAGCCTGGCGAGAGCAACGTGCAGATGCGCCACCCCACGCAGCCGAGCCACTGGCGCGGCTGGTCCTTCTTCCCCGTCAACGCCGATGATTGTGCGCGCGCCCGCAACCTCACGGTGGAGTCTCTGCTGCGCGCCTCGTTCTACTCGTTTGACTCTGATCAGGTGGCGGGCGCGGGCACGAGCAGCGTGGCCGACG
>DMUR01000018.1:2496-3718 GCA_003476885.1 Chloroflexota bacterium | reverse complement strand
TCACCGGACCAGTCGTTGACATTGAGTTCGCCGCACGAGAGCTGCCTGCGATCTACAACGCGGTCCGCGTTGACCGCGCCGACGGCTCGCTCGTTGTTGAGGTGCAGCAGCATCTCGGCAATAATCGCGTTCGAACCGTCGCCATGACAACAACCGACGGCCTCGCACGTGGCGCAAAGGCCACCGACCTCGGCGCGCCGATCTCCGTCCCTGTTGGTGCGGGAACGCTCGGCCGCGTCTTCAATGTGCTCGGTGAAGCCATTGATCAGGCGGGTGACGTGAAATCAGATACGCAACTTCCAATTCACCGCTCCGCGCCGCCATTTGATGATCTCACCACTGAGACGGAGCTCTTCGAAACTGGCATCAAGGTGATTGACTTGGTCTGCCCATTCAAGAAGGGTGGAAAGATCGGTATCTTCGGCGGCGCTGGCGTCGGTAAGACGGTGGTGATCCAAGAGCTGATTCGCAACGTTGCGCAAGAGCACTCCGGCTACTCCGTCTTCGCGGGCGTCGGTGAGCGTTCACGCGAAGGGAACGACTTGATTCACGAAATGCGTGACTCAGGCGTTATTGATAAGACCGTGATGGTGTTCGGGCAGATGAACGAGCCACCTGGAGCGCGTCTGCGCGTTGCGCTCTCCGGCTTGACGATGGCGGAGTACTTCCGCGATGAAGAGGGTCGCGACGTGCTCCTCTTCATCGACAACATCTTCCGCTTTACGCAAGCGGGATCCGAAGTGTCCGCGCTTCTCGGCCGCATGCCGAGTGCCGTGGGATACCAGCCGAACTTGGCAACGGAGATGGCGGCGCTCCAAGAGCGCATCACCTCCACCAAGAAGGGGTCGATCACGTCACTGCAGGCCGTCTACGTGCCAGCAGACGACTACACCGACCCAGCACCGGCAACAACGTTCGGACACCTTGACTCCACGATTCGCCTTGAGCGAAGCATTGCGGAGTTGGGAATCTATCCGGCCGTGGATCCGTTGACGTCAACGTCACGCGTGCTCGACCCGAACGTTGTTGGCGCAAGCCACTACGAGACGGCGCGCGAGGTGCAGCGTGTGCTGCAGCGTTACCGTGACCTGCAAGACATCATCGCCATTCTCGGGATGGACGAGCTCTCGCCAGATGACAAGTCGCTCGTCTCACGCGCGCGACGTCTGCAGCGCTTCATGAGCCAGCCGTTCTTCGTCGCGGAGGTCTTCACGGGCCGCCC
>DMUR01000018.1:0-2405 GCA_003476885.1 Chloroflexota bacterium | reverse complement strand
GACGCACTGCCAGAGCAGGCGTTCTTCCTCGCCGGCACGTTGGACGATGTACGCGCAAACGCCGCCGCAGCGGCGAAGTAGCGCATGTCATTCTCATTGGAGATCGTGACGCCGGAGCGACTCACCTGGAGCGGTGAGGCAACGGCGCTCGTCCTTCCAACAGTTGACGGAGAGATCGGGATCCTGCCCAAGCACGAGCCGTACGTCACCGTGCTCGGACTCGGCGAGGGTCGGATCACCTTGAAGGACGGGAGCGTGGAGCTCTTGGCGATCATCGGCGGCTTCGTGCAGGTGCGTCCAGACCGCGTTCTGGTGCTGGCAGAGTCTGCAGATCTCGCCGCGGACCTTGACGTGGAGGCCATTGAAAAGGCAAAGGCGGTCGCCGAGCAGGCGCTCGCGCAGGTGGATCAGGCAGACCCAGGAGCCGTTGCTGCGGCTCGAGCCAGCATGGCCCGCGCACTCCTTCAGTCGAGCCTTGCGGAGCGCCGCCGCCGCCGCGGCTGATCTCCCTGACGCTTCGCATCACCCTGCGAACAACGCCCCAGCGAACAAGAAGTTGCTCGGTTGGACGCCGTGAGGGGAGAGGGGCGAGAATCCACGCATGAGTAAGGAACCGATGCCCAAGCCCTTCTCCTGGGAGTACCGCCCCACGGTGCTCGCCAAAGAGGCGTTCCACATCACAGGTGGTCGTCCGCTCAGTGGCAGCGTGCGCGTATCCGGCGCAAAGAATGCCGCCCTCAAGATGATGGCCGCGTCGGTCCTCACTGGCGAAACACTTCGCCTTGAGAACGTTCCAGAGATCCTTGACATTGAGGTGCTGCGCGACACACTCCGCGATCTTGGTGTTGCGGTGGAACGCGAAACAGATGGCACGATGGATCTCACCGCGGGTGACGTGGAGTGGCTCTTCGTTCCGTTGGAAGCGGCGGCCAAGATGCGCGCGAGCTTTATGTTGCTCGGCCCACTCCTTGCGCGATTCGGTCGCGTCATCATCAGCAATCCTGGCGGCGATCGGATTGGACGACGCCCCGTCAATCTCCATGTAGATGCAATGCGCGCGCTCGGCGCAGAGATTGATTATCGTGATGGCTACTACTTTGCAAAGAGCAGCGGCAGACTGCGCGGCGCAGATATCACCTTCCCGCACGTCACCGTGATGGGAACAGAGAATGCAATGCTCGCCGCAGTCCTCGCAAAAGGGACGACGTGCATCCAGCCTGCTGCGCAGGAGCCAGAGGTGGACGATCTCATCACGCTCCTCAATGCAATGGGCGCGCAGGTCCAGCGCACTGCACCAGATGTGATTGAAATCCAAGGCGTTGATGCGCTGCACGGTGCAACACACCGCGTGATGCCTGATCGAATTGAAGCGGGAACATTCGCAACCGCCGCCGCAGTGATTGGCGGCAGCATTGAGATTACGGAGATTGAACCGGCGCACCTTGGTGGTTTCTTACAAGTGTTGGAGCGAATGGGCGTTGAGCACAGCGTGACGGGAAAAACTCTACGGGTCAGCGGTACGCCACAGGGTGAAGGTTCGTACAAGGCGGTCGATATCACGACCGCTCCGTATCCAGGGCTCGCCACCGACCTCCAGCCTTCCGCAGGACTGATCCTGACGCGCGCTGCGGGCGTCAGCAACATCCATGAGACGATCTTTGAAGATCGACTTGAATGGCTGGTAGGCCTGCGCAACTTTGGCGCACAGGTGGAGATCCTCGACCCGCGGCACGCGCGGATCAGTGGGCCAACCACATTCACTGCGGCTGAGGCGGATATCCCAGATCTGCGCGCAGGAGCCACGCTCATGCTTGCCGCACTCGCCGCCCCTGGCGAGAGCAGGATCCACGGCGCGCACCACGTCCGCCGCGGCTATGCCACCATTGAGGAGAAGTTCCGTGGCCTTGGCGCGGAGCTGACGCACGTCAGCGAAGAGGAGAAGAGCCCAGCATGAAGATTGGAATTGACCTCGGCACCGCAAACGTGCTGGTTTTCGTGCAGGGTCAAGGGATCACCGTGCGTGAGCCGAGCGTCGTGGCAATTGACGCGGACGACCGAATCGTTGCCGTTGGCACCGAGGCGAAGGAGATGGTTGGACGAACCCCAGGCTCCATCACCGCCATTCGCCCACTCCGCGACGGAGTGATCGCTGACTATGTAGTGACCGAAGCAATGCTTCGCTACTTCATCAAGAAGGGGACGGCGGGGAAGATCTCCTTCGGTCGCCCCGACGTCCTTGTGAGCGTTCCTGCCGGCTCAACCTCCGTGGAGAAGCGCTACGTCCTGGATGCCGCGCGACAAGCAGGTGCTGGCAAGGCGTATCTGATCGAAGAGCCAATGGCGGCAGCGATCGGCGCGCAACTGCCAATCAGCGGTCCGTCGGGGAACATGATCGTGAACATTGG
>DMUR01000068.1:2594-4205 GCA_003476885.1 Chloroflexota bacterium | reverse complement strand
CGAAAGACGCGCACCTACATGATCGTTGGCTCCACCGAGGCGGATCCGAGTGGCGACCCACCGAAGATTTCAAACGTCAGCCCACTCGGCGCATCGCTGCTTGGGAAGAAGATCGGCGAGAAGGTTCAGGTCACCCTGCCAAACGGCGAGAGTGTGGCCTATACGATCAAGAAGATTTCGTAAGCGCGTCGCGATTCGCGTTCCAGACTCGGCCACTCTCGTAGCGCTCCGCCTTCCAGATCGGCACATCCTGCTTGATGGAGTCAATCAGCGCGCGGCTTACAATGTAGGCACGGTCGCGATGCGGTGACGCCACCACGGTGATGATGCTGATCGATCCGACTGGGACGCTCCCAATCGCGTGCCAAACCCCAATGCCACCCTCGCCAGCGAGCCCATCGTCAATCAAGCGCTCGCAGATGTCGTTGATCTCCGCGAGCGCGTAGGGTTCCGCCGCCTCGTACTCAAGGGCCAGCACGCGCTCACCAGCGAACTGTGCAGCCGTTCCCTCTTCGCCGGGCGCTGGCGTTCCAGGAGAGATCCGTGTGCGTCCAACAAAGACCACAATCGCACCATCGGAGCTCGTCGCAATCTCGGAGATGAGTTGCTCCACGGCGTCGTTTGGTAGTGGCGCGGCAGTGATCTTTACCGAACGCCGCCCCCGTGAGCCACCACTCGCTGGAGGGAGGAGTGCGATCTCATCGTCTGGGTGCACTCGGATCTGCGAAAGATTGGCATCACGGGCCACTAAAACTCCGTTCAGCCCCAACCGCAGGTGTGGTCGCAGTGAATCGAGCCCGGGTCGTGTGGCGAAGAAGTGATCAACGAGTTGCGCAGCGCTTGCGTCATCGTCAAGGTTGATCTCGATCTGATCGGCACCCTCACGAGCCCGAAGAATGGCGAAGAGACGGACGCGCACCTGCATTGCTAGACAAGGATCCCCGCTCCGAAGAAGAGGCCGCTCGCAAGGATCGTGCCCGTGATCACCGCGCCAAGGTCTATGTAGAGGAGGCCGGTGGCTGACTCCATGGAGCGAGCGCGTGCGGTGCGCCAGCCAGCGTATGTGAGAAGTGCTGGGAAGATGAGTCCAATGAGGAGCCGCAGGATCGCGAAGAAGTCCCAGCCAGCACCGAGTCCGCCAAGCCCCATCAGTTGCCAGATCAGAAAGAGCGCGATCTGCACGGCAACTCCTGCACCGAGCGCGCGGCTGAGCAGCAGGAGTGGCGACTCTGGAAGTTTCGGTGTCACCAGATACCAGTGCGCCAAGATCATGGCGGCGAACGCGCAACCGGTGACATAGGTGAGGATGAGGAGCTGTGACGCGAGCGCGATCGCGATGAGCGGCGTTGTCCCCCAACCGAGCGCCCCGACCAGAATCACGCCAACACCAACCGCGACTGTGATCGCGCCGACGATGCGACCATCGCTCCCGCGGGCGATGCGCAGCGTCCAGAGTGTGGCGAGTGAGGCAACAAGGACGAGGAGGAGGCGACGGAGCGCGTCGAGCTCGGGGCCCGCCGACTGAATCGGTGCCCCAGCCTCTGGCACAGGGAGTGCGCCGTCTGCGAGCCAGGCGAGGAAGGCCCAGCCGCCCGCGGCGAACACGGTAAA
>DMUR01000068.1:0-2514 GCA_003476885.1 Chloroflexota bacterium | reverse complement strand
GAGCCAACGGCGAGGGCCACAAGCACCACCCAGTTAATGAAGGCGAGGGAACGGGCAATGCTCTCGACGGACATGCAGCGAGCGTAGCACTCACCCGCGGCCCAACCTCCTCGCAGACGGTCCAAGGATCGGCGAGAATAGAGCGATGAGTGATGCATCACGAGCCAAACGCAGAAGTGTGCCGCTCCCTCCTGCACTGAGCACACCGAGCGCAGCGCAGGGTGAGGCCGCGCCTGTAGAGGCGGTGCGTGCGATTGCCGCACTCCTTGGTCGCGCGGCACTCCCCGGATCGGCATCAGGCCCGACGTCGCGTCCCGCCGCACGCGTGGAGACAGCGGACGACGGGGAGGCGACCCCACGCGGCGATCGCGAGGTTCTCATCACCGGAAGCGTTGCAACGCTAAGCGATGATGCATACGAGGCGGTCCGAGATGCCCGCAAGCGCCAACGTCGTGCGGTCAAGCGAGTGGAAGAAGTACTGGAACGCCTCTCCTCTGACGCGCCCGACGGGCTCTCAACCTAGCGCGCAGCGCGCGCTTACTGAGGGTCGGCGAGGACGAGGAGGCGGAGCTCCGTCATCTCTTCAATAGACCAGCGAATCCCTTCGCGGCCGAGACCCGACTCCTTCACGCCGCCGTACGGCATGTTGTCAATGCGATAGGTAGGGACGTCATTCACAATCACGCCGCCCACTTCTAGCTGGTCAAACGCGGTGCGCACATGGGCAAGGTCATTGCTGAAGAGGCCACACTGCAAGCCGAAGCGGCTCTCATTCACTGACGCGACCACTTTGGCGAAGTCGCTGTAGCGCTCAAGGATCACCACAGGGGCAAAGGCTTCGTCACTGCAGATGCGCGCGCTGCGCGGCACGTTGGTGAGGATGGTTGGCGCGAAGAGGCGTGGCTCACTCGCCTTGATAGGTGCGCCGCCCGCAAGGACTTGCGCCCCCGCGGCGACCGCCTCGGCGATCCACTCCTGGGTGCGCTTCGACGCGCCGTCATCAATGAGTGGGCCAACATCGGTCCCCTCATCGGCTGGATCGCCCACCTTCAACTGCGCCGCGCCCGCAGCGAAGCGCGTCTCAAACGCTTCGGCAATTGACTCATGGAGGAAGATGCGCTGCACACTGATGCAGACCTGTCCGGCGTAGGCGAAGGCGCCGACAAGTGCGCGCTTCACCGCCCAGTCAAGGTTGGCACTCGCATCCACAATGCAGGCGGCATTGCCGCCAAGCTCGAGAAGGACGCGTCGCTTCCCTGCGCGCGCCTTCATCTTCCAGCCAATCTCTGGTGAACCGGTAAACGAGAGCAGGCGGAAGCGCTCGTCGTCAACGAGTCTGTCCGCAACGTCGCGCGCGGTTGGGATGACACTGAGCGCCCCCTCTGGGAGGCCAGCCTCGGTCATGATCTGCGCCACCTTCAGCATGATCAGAGGATCGGCTGATGGCGGCTTCAAGACGATGCTGCAACCGGCGGCGATCGCTGGCGCAACCTTATGTGCGGCGAGATTCAACGGGAAGTTGAAGGGACTGATACCGAGCACCGGGCCGACGGGGAAGCGGCGTGTGATGCCGAGGCGCCCCTTGCTCGACGGCGCAAGGTCGAGCGGGATCGTCTCGCCGATCATCCGCTCCGCCTCTTCCGCCGCGAGTCGGAAGGTGAGCGCACCACGGTCAATCTCTGCGCGCGCGTCGCGGATCGGCTTCCCCGCTTCGGCGGAGAGGAGTGCGGCGAGTTCTTCCTTGCGCGCGCTAATCCCAGAGGCGGTCTTGCGCAGAATCTCGGATCGCTCCCATGCGCCGAGCGCACGCATTCGCTCGAATCCAACTTGCGCGCCAATCACCGCGCGTTCCATCTGCTCGGGACTTGCGAGGAAGGTACTCCCCACCACGCGCCCATCAAACGGAGAGCGGACCTCATGTGGCTGCGGCGACTCCTCCCAGGAACCGGCGACCAAGATCTTCTGTGGCTTCATGCTGGGAGTCTAGCGGAGCCGTGCGGCCACTTAGAGCGCTGCGCCGCGCGGATAACTCCCCAAGATGCGCAGTTCGCTCGTCACCGCCTCCAGCTCCCGGAGCACGCCCTGGAGCGCAGGCTCACTCGCCCCAGCATCAAGATCCATCCAGAAGACGTACTCCCAGTCGCCCACTTGGCTCGGTCGCGATTCAAGTTTGCTCATATTCACGCCAGCCTCCGCAAAATTTCGCAACACCGCGAGCAGCGCCCCTGGGACATTCGGGACGCCCACCAGGAGGGTGGTGCGCGGCGCACCTGTGCGCGCGCTCAGTTCAGCGGTACTCCCTGTGGTGCGCAGCACCCAGAAGCGCGTGCGGTTCCCTGGATCTCGTTCAATGCCGCTCGCAAGCTCCACCAGACCGTGCAGCTTCGCCGCACGAGGAGAGAGGACGGCGGCCGCATCGCGCTCACTTCGTTCACGGATTGAGGCGCCGGCACCTGCCGTGTTGTACGTGGAGAGGAGTTGCCACGCTCGCGTGCGCAAGAACGGCTCGGATTG
>DMUR01000034.1:1859-2651 GCA_003476885.1 Chloroflexota bacterium | reverse complement strand
TGCTCGCTGCAACCGGCGATAAGGGCCTCGAGATTGGCCTTGCGCAGGCGCCAGACCTGCTCATCCTTGATGTCCGCCTTCCCGGAATTGATGGGTTTGAGCTGCTGCGCCGACTCCGCGCAGGCGGCTCAAAGGCGCCCGTGATCATCCTCACGGCACGAGACGAAGAGGTGGATACGATCCTCGGACTTGAGCTCGGTGCGGATGACTACATGACGAAGCCCTTCCGCGTCCGTGAACTGCTCAGCCGCGTGAAGTCCCAGCTGCGTCGGGCGTACGGCGACCTCGCGGACGCACTCGGCGGGCGGATCATCCGCGCCGACGAACTCCTGATTGACCTAGAGCGCAGGCGGGTGAGCCGCGCGGGGAAGAAGATTGCCCTCACTCCAACCGAGTTCGAGATCCTGCGACTCCTTGCGGAGAAGCCAGGGCGCGTCTTCAGCCGACGCGACCTTCTCGAGCGAGTGCGCGACTACGACGCGGCGATCAGTGGCGATGAGAAGACCATCAATGTCCATGTGAGCCACCTCCGAGACAAGATTGAAGTTGACCCTTCAAATCCTCGCTATGTCAGCACCGTGCGTGGCGTTGGCTACGCCTTTGCGGATCGGAGTGACCGCGGCGAGCGGAGCGGATCCTGAGCTCCATCTACACGCGTCTCTTTAGCCTTCCGCCCCGCGGCCTGCGCGCGCGGCTCACCGCCGCCTTTCTCGGCATCTTGGCGGTTGCACTCACGCTCTCCGGCCTCCTCGTCATTGACCGCGTCGGCAACGAACTCCAGTCACAAGAGTT